>VXME01000133.1 GCA_009861545.1 Acidobacteriota bacterium
CCCGCTTGCCGGGTGGGCGCTTCTTTGTTTAATCCCCCCGGCCCGGCCCGGGGGGCGGCCCCCGGGGGGGGCGCCGCCCGCGCGGGGGCCCGGGGCGGCGGCCCGCGGCCGGCCCGCGGCGCCGCCCGCTGGACGCGACGGCAAGCTGGTGTAGAGCACTTCACCGCCCCGCGTCGCCAGGTGAATCTCGCCGATGGGGGTAGAGCCCACGATGCGCCGTAACCGCCCGTCGATCTCCTCGGCTGACCACCCCGCCGCTTCGGCCGCCGCGACGAAGCACTCCGCGAGCGTGGCCTGCACGATCATCTGCTGGCCCAGGAGCCCCTCGAACACGCTCCGGACCTCGGCGTACTCGCTGGTGCGGGCGCTGGCCAGCAGATCCGGCTCGCTGAAGGCGGCCAGCACGGCGGTCATGACCGGCGAGGTGTAGACCCCGCCCTGCAGCGCCTGCTCCTCGAAAGCCAGCGCGTTGCCCACCTGCACGATGCGCCGCCGGTCCACCCCGGCGACGCCGACGTACTTGAAGACCTCGTTGTCGATCTCGCGCACCTGGGCGCCCTGGGCGACCACATCGTCGCTCCGCGGGTCCGACGACAGCAGGGGGTGGAACGCGGAGGCCTGCGGCTGCACCGACGGATCGGGACTGAATCGGAAGGGCACGGGCGCTCCATCCGCGTCGCGCACGGTAGTGATGTAGGCGAGGCCCTCTCCGTCCGTTATCCAGCACTCGTCGAGCACGGTCGTCGCTACCACTTCCGTCAACGTCTCGATCACCCGCTCGGCGCCGTGCCCGGCGGCCTCCGCCGCGGCCACCAGATGCGCGGCGATGCGGGCCTGTCCCGTCATCTGGTCGTCGAGCATCGCGTCCAGAGAGCGCGCCACGTCGGCCAGCGAGATGTCGCCCATACCACCAAGCCTCCCCTCAGACGCCGCGATACGCCACTTGCAGCGCGGCGATGTCCAGCTTCCGCATCTCCATCATCGCCGACTGCGCCCGGCCGGCGGCCTCCCTGTCTTCGGCGTTGAGCATGCGGACCAGGGCCTCGGGCACGATCTGCCACGACACGCCGAAGCGGTCGACGAGCCATCCGCACTGGCTCTCCTGACCGCCGTCCGCGGTCAATGCCGCCCACAAGCGGTCGGTCTCTTCCTGGTCCTTCGTCAGCACCGAGATGGATGCGGCTGGAGTGAGGGCGTAGTGCGGCCCGCCGTTCAGGATCATGTACGGCGCGCCGGCCAGGGTGAACTCCACGACCAGGGCGGGGGCGTCGGAGCTCGGCCGGGAGACGGCGTCGATCGCGCTGTCCGGCAGCAGCGAGACGTAGAACTCTGCCGCTTCCTGGCCCCCGCCGTCGAACCACAGGCACGTGCGGACCTTCGCCTTGAATCCCATGAGGCAGCCGCGGCACCGCGCCGCTCACGCTCAGTGTACGGGTGACCGATCGGCGTGTCGAGCGCCCGCGTGTTTCCTGGAATGGAACCTGACACCTGCCGCAGGTTGGCCCGCGGACCCGGCACCCGGTCGCTTGACGCTGTTCCATGGAGTAGTTACGCTATAGGTAACTAAATGAGCTGCGTTTGGACATCTTCTTCAAGACCCGCAAGCTCGCGAGGGTCTTCAACTCGGAACGTGAGCTCCGAAAGCAGTATGGCGACCGTATGGCGAGGACGATCGCGATCCGCCTGGCGGTCATGAAGCACGCTCGCACGTTGTCGATGGTTCCGGTGACTCCGCCAGACAGAAGGCACCGCCTCGCCGGCAAGCGGAAGGAGCAGTACGCAGTGGACCTCGTCCATCCGTATCGGCTGGTGTTCGAGCCGCGACGCGGTTCCGCCGGCGCCCGCGACGCTGCGGACCGCGACACGGCTGGCGTGACCGCGATAACGATCGTCGAAGTAGTCGACTACCACTAGAGAGGGGAGCAGGACATGGCGACGGCGACCAGCCAGTACGAGCCGGACTACGCCGTTCCGCCCGGCTGGGTGCTGAAGGACCGTCTCGACGCCCAGGGCATGACGCCCGCCGAGCTCGCTCGACGGTGCGGGCGTTCGGCGAAGCTCATCAGCGAGATCGTCGCCGGGAAGGCGCCCATCGAGCCGCGGACCGCCCTTCAGTTCGAGAAGGTGCTCGGCGTCGATGCCGAGATCTGGCTCGGCATCGAGACGGACTACCGGCTGCAACGAACGCGCGCGGCCGAGGCCCGCGCGGCGCTGGCCGACGCCGCGTGGGCCAGGTCCTTCCCGGTCCGCGAGCTGGCGAAGCGGGGCTTCAAGCCGTCGCTCGGTGAGAATCCGGTCTCAGCGCTGCTGTCGTTTTTCGGCGTGGCTTCGGTAGAGGCCTGGCACGTCAAGTACGGCGAGCCGAGCGTGGCCTATCGCCATTCCCCGAGCTTCTCGAGCGACACGTTCGCCCTGGCCGCGTGGCTTCGACTTGCGGAGCACGATGCCTCCGTCCAACGATGCGCCCGCTACGAGGAATCCGCCTTCAGGATCGTGTTGAAGCAAGTGCGCCTGTTGACCCGCGCACCGGTGCTGGAATCGATCCAGGAGGCGAGACGGCTGTGCAATGGCGCAGGCGTTGCCCTTTCGCTGGTCGAGCCTCTGTCGAAGGCCCGTTTGAGCGGCGCCGCCTGGTGGCTCTCCGCCCACCGTCCCGTCATCGCCCTGAGCGCACGCCACAAGACGGACGACCACCTCTGGTTCAGCCTGTTTCACGAGGCCGCACACATTCTGCTGCACAGCAAGAAGAGCGTCTTCGTCGACGGGGCCGATGGCGGCGGGAACGACATCGAAGCCGAAGCGAATGCCTGGGCCTCGAACGTGCTCGTCCCGCGCGCGGATTGGCGGGGATTCGTTCAGCTTGGCACGTACACTCGCGGGGCCGTGCTGCGGTTCGCCGAGGAGCAAGGAATAGCCCCGGGTATCGTCGTCGGGAGTCTCCAGCATGAAGGACTTCTTCCGTGGAGTCACTTGAATCGCCTCAAGGTGCGGCTGCGGTGGACCGCCAGATGAGGCCGCGTGACCGCCTTGCCATCGCCGCCCTCGACGTGTCACCGGTCGAGCCGTTGCCCGGCAGGAGCCTCCGTGGCGGCGAGAGCCGCTGCAGCCACGGCTTTTCGCTGCACACGGAGGCTTCGTGTATCTACCCGAGCCGGCGCCCTCGATCACGACTGACCGTATTCACTCGTCCGGCTGACCTACCTCCGCCTGCCGCATCCCCGACCCCAGCTTCGTATGCTGCATCAGTCACCCTCCAGGGTTGAATGGCGTTCCCGTGCGGAGCGCCGGACGTGCCCCAGAATGCGCGATACGCGGCCTGCGTCGCCGCCGAAGTCGCTGGTACGCGGCTCGCCGCCCGGCCGGTAGCCCCGGTCGAGAAAATGGTGCTTCTCCCAGTAGGACATCAGCGGGCGCTTCACCAGCCTCAGCCGCCTCAGCCACTTGACGTGGTACTTGCCCTGAAAGCCGGGGACCACGAGACGTAGCGGATAGCCCTGGTGCGGTCGCACCGGCTCCCCGTTCTGGCCGTAGGCGACGATCACGTCGTCCATGGCCTTGCCCAGCGGGAGGCTCGCACCGCATCGAGCCCGTCCGGTTCGCCGTGCAGGAAGATGTTCTGGCCGATGTTCGACATCGTCGGGCGCATCACGGTGACGTAACGCGAGCGCTCGCCGAAGGCCATGGCGTGGTTCGCGAGTCTCTCGGGCTCCGCGCCGGGGTGTGGGTGCTACCCCCGCACACGTGGCGCGGCCCAGCTCTACCCGAGGCCGGCCAGATATCCAACGATCCCCTCGGCCCGAGAACAGCGTCGCGAACCCCCGCTCCTCGATTGTCAACGCTCATTCACATGCTGTCCGACGACCGAACGGCGGTTCCGGTCTCGCGTGTACACTCGCGCTTGGGATGGACCAGCAGACGAACCCCGACGACATCGGTGGCACTGCGGATTCGAGTGACGCAGCGAGCGCGGTCGATCCACCACCGGGCGTCGACGCCAGGGAGCCGGCCACCTTCCGAAAGCGGACTGCGCTTCGGTGGTTTATCGCCGGTCTGCTTGCCCCGCTGCTGACCGTTCCGCCGCACGAGCTGGGCCACTACCTGGCATACCTGATGCTGGGCTTCCCCGACGCGGCCCTGCACTACGGCTCTGTCAGTTGGACCGGCAGCGGCGCGTTCTGGGACGCCATCCGGGAGGGCAACGATGCCGCTGCCGCGGAGATCGCCCCCGTGTCCGGTGTCGCGATTGGGTACGCGATGGGACCGGTGGCGACCTATCTGGTCGTCTTCGCCTGCTGCTGGCTCTGTGCGAAATGGCGCCCGCACCCGTTGCTCGTGGCCGTGGGCTACCTCTCCAACCTCCGCATCTCGGGCGCCGTGCTCGTTCTCCTGTTGCCGCTGTTCGGAGTCACGATCCGCAGCGGCTGCGACGAGTGCCAGCTCTCGGTCCTGACGGGGATCCCCCTCGCCTTCCTGACCCTGCCGGGGCTCGTCTCGCTCGTCGGAGCCGGGATCTGGCTGGCCCGCTACTTCCCGCGCGCCGACCGGCGGTTGGCGGTTGCGTCCCTCGTCCTTGGCGTGGCGATCGGCATGCCAGTCTATGGTCTCGTCCTCGGTCCCCTGCTCCTTCCCTGAGCGGCCGGCGGGCGTGGAGGCGGTCCCGGGGCGGGGCCGCGCGCGGGTCAGCCAACCGCCGCGATGCGCCGAAGCTCCACGGCGCACGCCTTGTACGACGGCTGCTTCGAGTAGGGATCGAACACCGCGTCGGTGAGCCGGTTGGTCTCCTCGTAGTGCATGGGGATGAAGACGTGCCCCGGCTGCACCGAGCGGGTGACGAACGCGGTGGCGGTAATGCGGCCGCGGCGCGATTCGACCTGGATGGCGTCGCCGGTGACGATGCCGCGGACCTTCGCGTCGGCCGGGTTGACCTCCACGTAGACCTGCGCGGGGTAGAGCTTGCGCAGGACCGCCGATTTCGCGGTGCGGGTCTGCGTATGCCACTGCGCGGCGCTGCCCCGGCCGGTCAGGAGCAGGAGCGGGAACCGATCGTTGGGCGGCTCCGGCAGCGGGCGTGGATCCTCGTAGAGAAACCGGGCGCGCCCGTCCGGATGAAAGTAGCGGCCGTCCTCGAAGAGGCGCCGCTCGGTTCCCGCGTCGGGCGATTCGGCAGTGGGCACGGCATCCGGCAGGCCGGACCCGGATGCACCGGGGACCCGCGAGGCCGCGGGCGGGGCGGGTGCGACGGGGTCCCCCGGTGCGGCGTCGTCCGTTGCAGCCGCGGCAGGAAACGGCCACTGGATGCCGCCCCGCTCGTCCAGCATGTCGTAGCCGTCGATGCCGCTGATGTCGCACGGCTGCCCCGCCGAGAGCCGCTTGAGAATCTGGAAGGTCGCGGCCGGCGACCGCCACGCCCGGAACATCCCGCCGCAGCCCCAGTACTCGGCGACCAGCTTGAAGATGGAGAAATCGGCCAGCGCCCGACCCGGCGCGCGGGCCACCTTCCTGATCCGACCGATGCGCCGCTCCGAGTTGATGAAGGTGCCGTCCTTCTCGCCCCAGCCGGCGGCCGGCAGCACGAGGTCGGCCATCCGCGCCGTCTCGGTGGTGGCGTACATGTCCTGGACGACGAGGCAGTCGAGACGCCCGAGGATGTCGCGCGCCTGATCCTGGTTGATCCACGAGTGGGCGGTGTTCGTGCAGATGACCCAGAGGCCCTTGATCCGCTCCCGCAGAATCCCTTCGATGATTTCGTTGTAGGCCCAGCTCGCGCGGGTCGGGATGACCGCCGGATCGATGTCGAGCACCCGCGCCACCTTCTCCCGGTGGACCGGGTTCGCGAAGTCGTGGCCGCCGAGCAGATTGGTGGTGTTGCTGAACAGGCGCGAGCCCATCGCGTTGCACTGGCCGGTAATGGAGTTGGCCCCGGTGCCGGGCCGGCCGATGTTGCCGGTCATCAGCGCCAAGTTGATGATGCTCTGCGCGGTGCGCACCCCCTGGTAGCTCTGGTTGACGCCCATCGTCCACCAGAACGACACCCGCCGGCCCCGGTGGATCGTCTCGGCGAGCCGCTCGACGACGGCCGCCCCGATGCCGGCCGCCTCGGCCACCCGGTCGAGGGTGTAGGGCTCGACCGCCGCCGCGTAAGCGTCGAAGTCGCGGGTGTGCGCCTCGATGTAGGCGCGGTCGATCCAGCCTCGCTCGATGAGCAGGCGGGCGAGCCCGTAGAAGAGCGCTTGGTCCGACTTGGGACGGATCGGCAGGTGCTCGGTCGCCTGCATCGCCGTCTCGGTGACACGCGGGTCGATGACGACGACGGCCGGATCGTGCGGATTCCGGAGCACCCGCTCCCACAGGATGGGGTGCGCGAGGCACGGGTTGGCCCCGACGAACACGAGGACGTCCGACTCCTCGAAGTCGCGGTAGGTATACGGGGGCGCATCGAACCCGAACGCCTGCTTGTAGGCCACCACCGAGGTGGCCATGCACTGGCGCGTATTGCCGTCGCCGTGCGCCATCCCCATGCCGAACTTGGCCAGCGCGCCCAGCAGGGCCATCTCCTCGGTCGGCATCTGCCCCGTGCTCAGGAACGCCACCGACTCCGGTCCATGCTGCGCCTGGATCGCCTTGAAGCGTTCGACCATCGTCCGCAGCGCCGCGTCCCAGCGCACCGGCCGCCGGACGCCGGACGCGTCGCGCCGGAGCGGCGTGGTGGCGCGGTCGCCGGCGTCGAGCACGGTCAGGGCCTCCCAGCCCTTGGGACAGGCGACGCCGCGGTTCACGGGGTAGTCGGCGGCCGGCGTGAGACCCACCGCCACGCCCCCCTGAAGATGGACGGTGAGGCCGCAGCCGGTCGAGCAGTAGCCGCACACCATGTCGGTGGTGGCGTCGGGCTTGCGCTTCGCCGGGACCTGGCCGAGGCCGAATCCGCCGGGCGTCCGCAGGAGATCGCGGGTCAGGCGCCCGTCGCGTTGATGCAGCATCGGTTACAGGGTTCCCGGCATGCGCGGCGAGGCGACCGCCGCGAAGAACAGGTAGCGCTCGAACAGCTCGCCGGCCAGGCAGGCCACGAAGAGCATGCCGACGAGCACGACGAAGACGAGGTCCTGGCCCTGCCCCGGCGGCGCCGGGACCCGGCTCAGCAGCAGCAGGCCCGGCATCGCCAGACCGCCAAGCAGTCCGGCGGCGAAGCGCGCCATCGTGACGTTGGAGAGCGCGCCGGTCATCAGCCACGCCGTGCGCTTCAACGAGGTCGTCGACCGCGACGCCAGGTGGCGGAACAGCGCCGTCTCGAACAGCAGCTTGGCAGCCATGGCGACGACGAGTCCGCGGCACAGAATGGCGCCGTAGCGGTCGACGGCGGCGCCGGCCAGCGCCGCGTCGCTGCCCGCGGCGACGATCAGCAGCGGCAGCCACGCCGCGGCAAGGCCCAGCACGGCCGTCGTCAGGAAGAAACGGCCGGCGGTGGCCGGACCATTCCAGAAATCGCGCTTCGTATAGTCGTAGACCATCACCGAGCAGAGCACCCCCACGACGCCCGACAACGCGACGCCCCAGCCGAGCCACCACCCGAAACCGGCCTCGACCGCCGCGCCGGGGCCGGCTGCCAGTCCCCAACCGGCGAGCCGTCCCGGCCAGCCCGCCGATCCCGCCCAGGACCACGCGGCATAGACCACCGCCAGCGCCGCGAACACGCCGAAGGCCAGGATCTCGCGGCTGAGCCACGAGTGCCGCAGCCCCAGAACGGCCCGGTAGGCGTAGCGCGGCCGGCCGAGGTGCAGCACGCTCACCCCGAGGGCCAGCAGGCCGAACACCAGCGCGCTCGCGCTGTGCACCGGGCGGATGCTCGCCGTCAGCGCCCCCGGAACCAGCAGCTCCAGCAGCCGCTCGGCCAGGAACGCGCCGACCGAGAGCTGGGTGAGGACCAGCATCAGGATCAACGACCAGTGCGCCTGCTCCGGGCGTACCGTGTGGTAGTCCGCCGGCACCATGTTGCGCGGGAGCACGCGCTCGGTCCGGTAGGCGGTGGTCGGCAGCGTCAGGGCCGGTTCCGGCGCCCCCGGCACGAACAGGTGGGTCTCGGACTCCTCGATCACCTGCGCCGTGTCCACCACGCGGATGGCGATGGCCCCGTTCGGGCAGGACTGCACGCAGGCCGGCGCTTCGCCCTCGGCGAGGCGGTCGCTGCACATGTCGCACTTGCGGACTATCCCTTTGGAACGGCTGTACTTCGGCGCCTCGTAGGGACAGGCGAGCGTGCAGTACTGGCACCCGAAGCACTGGTCGTCGAGGTGCTTGACGATGCCGGTGACCGGGTCC
The DNA here is from genome assembly GCA_009861545.1 of Acidobacteriota bacterium. NCBI lineage: Bacteria > Pseudomonadati > Acidobacteriota > Acidobacteriota bacterium. Next base: position 8,314 of record VXME01000133.1, read on the forward strand.
TTCTCGTAGGCCTCCACCGGGCATGCGTGCATGCAGGCGGGGTCCAGGCAGTGATGGCAGGCCGTCGTGACGTGCTGGACGACCGGCAGGCTCCGGCTCCCGCCGTGCAGCAGCCCGACGTCGCGCCACGACTCCTCCTCCTCGAGGCCGTTCAGCGAGTGGCAGGCCGCCACGCACGACTTGCAGCCCGAGCAGGCGTCGAGATCCACGTCGAAGGCGTACTGCTGACCGGGGGCCGGGGGCGTCGCCGGCATCAGCGCCGAGTAGCGCTCGGCCAGGGCCGGACCGCCGGCGTGGGCGGCGTCGTGGGCCCGTGCGAAGCGCGCCGCGGCAGTGACCTGCTGCTCCTCCAGATACCGGTCGACGAGGGTCGACGCACCAGCCGGAATCGCGACAGCCGCACCGGCCGGCGACGGCGACGGGGCAGGCTCGGGGGCGGCCTTCGATTCGAGCGCAAGGACGTTTCCTGAGGCGGTCATCACTTTCATCCCGCCCGCGCCAGGCGCGGCGCGGCGTGGAACTGCTCGGTGTGCACGCGGTCGGCCGGCACCCCTTCCGCCGTCAGCCAGTGGGCAATCACGTCCATGAAGGTGGACGGTCCGCACAGGAAGTAGCGGCTGCCCTTCAGGTCGTGCACGAGCGGCGCCAGACCGGTCCCGTCCACCCGACCCCGCGCACCCTCCCAACGCGGCCCGGGCCGGGACAACGAGACGCGGTAGGTGAAGAACGGCAGCGTGTCGTGCAGCCGCTGGCACTCGGCCCGAAAGATGATGTCGTCCTCGGTGCGCGCGCCGTGGACGAAGGTGCACGGGCGCCGGGGATCGGTCTTCGCCAGGAAGCGTGCGATGCTCATGACCGGGGTGATCCCGCTGCCCGCCGAGACCAGCACAAGCGGCTCGCGGTGGCGCCGCGGGTCGAAATGGAACCCGCCCTGCGTGCCGCGCACGGTCAGCTCGCTCCCGGCCCGCACCGCGTCGAAGAGGTGGTTGGTCACCTGACCGGCCGGGTTCCGCTTGATCGTCAGCTCCAGGAACGACGGGTCGGTCGGCGACGAGGCGACGGTGAAGCTGCGCCACGCGTCGGTACCGTCGATGAAAGCGCAGACCTGCAGGAACGTGCCCGGGCGCGCGTGGGGAATGCGGCCGGCGCGGTTGTCGAGGCGGAAGGTGCGCACGTCGGGCGTCTCGTCCCGGACCTCGGCCACCTTCAGCGACGCCGTGGCCGCGCGGGGCGGCTGTGCGCGGGGCAAGGGGACCGCGGACAGGACACTGCCCGCGGAAGGCGACCCGACAGGAGCCGTGACGCTGCCGCCGGAGGATTGTCGCGCCACGGTCGGCGACGCCGTCCTCGGCGTCAGGTAGACGTGTCCCTCTTCGACGAGCGTCGGATAGGGGGCGACATCGTTGCCGGCCGGCTCCAGGCTGCATCCCGTGCACGCGTCGAACGTCCAGCCGTGCCAGGGACAGGTGACGACCCCCTTGCTGACCGTCCCTTCGGCCAGCGGCCCTCCCTCGTGTGGACACAGGCCGTCGATCGCCCGCACCTGGCCGTCGATCCGGAACAGGGCATACGTATGACCGCCGATCTCAACCGACACCGCGGCGCCCTCGGCCAGGGCAGCCTCGCGGGCCGCGAACACGAAACCGTCGTCGCGAGCGGGAGGCGACTCGACGGGCGCGTCGGCAGGGGTGGCGGCCTCTTCCTCCAACCGTGCGCCCGCGACGGCGCCTCCCGGCGGCGGAGCTACCGCAAGGGTCGAGGCATCGTCCTCGACCCTTGCGAAGAGCCGGCGCACGCCGGCGCAGCCGGGACAGAACACCGGCGGGTCCTCGCCCAGGTGGCGGTACTCGCACCGCTCGCAGATCCAGGTCGCCGGGCGATAGTCGTCCTCGCCCACCTTCGCGGCCTCGGCCTCGCGCAGCTTCCCGCGCCAGTAGGCGCTGAACGTCTGCCCCGCCCGGTGCCGGATGTAGTACTCGTTGACCACTTCCTCGATGACGAGCGGAAGCTGGTCGATGTCCACCCCGAGCCTGTAGCGCAGGCCGAGGTGGACGTCGCCGGCCACCCCGCCGCCGAGATAGACGTCGAAGCCCTCGCGCGTGCCGATCAGCCGCCGCACCCGGACGCCCTTCAGGCCGATGTCGGCCGTGAAGTGCTGCGCGCAGCTCGACGGGCAGCCGCTCATGTGGATACGGATGCCGTGCAGGGCGAGGGTCCGCTGCCGCAGGGTGTCGACCAGCCGGAACATCGCGCCCTTGGTCTCGGTCACCGCGATGTTGCAGAACTGCGTCCCGGTGCACGCCACGGTGTTGCGAGCCAGCGTGTCCGCGTGCATGCTGAGTCCGACCGCGGCGGCATCGGTGGCCGCCGCGTCCCGGAAGCCGCCCGGAATATCGATGACCGCGAGTCCCTGCTCGTGCGTCGTCCGCAGTTGGCCGTCGCCCCAGCGCTCCGCGAGCACGGCGAGCGCCTCCAACTGCCGCCAGCTCAATCGCCCCAGCGGCACGCAGAGCCCCATGGTCCAGAGATCCGGCTGCGCCTGCGGGAACCAGCCGACCAGATCGTCGTTGCGCGCCGCCGGCTTCGGAGCCGGCAGGTCCGGCCACGGGCGCAACGGAACCCGCTCGCCGACCCAGGCCTCGACGGCGTCGATGCCGATCCGCTCGACCAGGTAGCGCAGGCGGGCCTGATGGCGCTTTTCGCGCGACCCCCGGGCGCGGAACAGATCGAGCAGCGCCGCCGTGACCGCCACCACCTGATCCGGGTGGACCAGCACCGGCAGGTGCCATGCCAGGTGCGGGCTCTGTCCCTGGGTGCCGGCCACCAGCACCTGGAACAGCACCTCGCGGCCGACCCGGTGGGCCAGGAAGCTCAGGTCCTGCGTCCAGAAGTGCACCGAGTGCCCGGCCGTCCCGTTCAGGCAGATGTTGAACTTGCGCGGCAGGTCGGAGTACTCGCGGCTGTCGACGAACAGCGACGTGACGTCCCGGCAGAGCCGGCGCGTGTCGATCAGCTCGTCCGGGAGCAGCCCGCTGAACGGGTGGGCGAACACGTTGCGGATGTTGTCGTGGCCGGTCTGCTTGGAGGTCAGCCCGACCGCGGCCAGGCGCTCGGCGACCTCCGGCACATGCTCGATGCCGAGCCCCTGCACCTGGAGGTTCGCGCGGGTGGTGACGTCGACGATGCCGTGGCCGTGCTCGTAGGCGATCGCCGCGATCTCGCGCGCCTGAGCGGAGGTCAGCTCCCCCGCCGTGATCCGGATCCGGTTCATGTAGCGGCCCGGCTTGTCGCGCTTGCGGTAGAAGAAGCCGTACCACTTCATGCGCTCCAGATCGGGCGTCTCGATCCCGCCCATCGGCGTGCGCGTCTCGGCGTGACGCAGCACGTCGGGCCAGACGTCGAAGCTGTGCTTCTTCGATTTCCAGACTTCCGCCGGATTGACCATCGTCCTCTCCCGTCTATCCGGCCGCCTCGGCGGGTTCCACCCCCCCGGCGGCGAGCCCGGCCCGCCGATCCGCCAGGGCCGCGTCGAGCGCCGTTCGCGCCTCGATCTCCGTCTGGCTGTCGAAACGGACCGCGAAGGCGAGGAACGCGGTGACCGTCACCAGCGCACCGATGACCAGAAACGCCGTCGGCCACGGGATGGCGCCCCGGAACAGGAACCCGGCGGCGACCGCACCGGCGTTGCCGCCCGCGCCGACGATGCCTGCCACCGAACCCAGCGCCTTCTTGTTGATGAACGGCACCACCGAATAGGTCGCGCCCTCGGACATCTGCACGAACAGGCTGAAGACGATGAGCGCGGGAATGGCCATCGCCAGCACCGGCATCTGCGAGAAGAGCATCAGGGCCAGCCCTTCGAAGAAGAGCGCGATGAAGAGCCAGCGCACGCGTCCGGAGAGCCCCCAGCGGCGTCCGAACACGTCGCCGAGCGCGCCGCCGAGGGTGCGTGCGAAGACGTTCATCAGGCCGAAGAGCATCGCCGCCGCGCCCGCCCACTGGACCGCCTGCACCGCGGTCATCGACGCGAAGAAATCGAAGTAGTCGATGAAGTAGAGGGCGAGAACGTTGTTGACGGTCAGCTCGATCCCGAAGCACGCGCCGTAGATGACGAAGAGCGCCCAGACCCGCGGGTCCTGCGCCGCCCTGGCGAACGAGCCCTTCACGCTCTGCTTGGGCGGCAGCTTGCCGGCCGCGCGCAGCTCCCGGTAGTTCCCCTCCGGCGCATCCTGCGTCAGGAAGTAGTAGGCCACGCCGACCAGGGCGCACATCGCCCCGGCGATCACCATCGCCGCCCGCCAGCCCGCCGCGTCGCTCAGCCCGAGGCCGGGGAGGAACTGGATGTTCGTGAACGGGATGTACGCTCCCACGGTCAGGATGCCGAGCACGATGGGCATGACGAGCTGCGTCACGCCGCCGCCCAGGTTGCCCCACCCCGCAGTGGTGGCGTTGGCGGTGCCGACCACGTTCGGGGCGAACATCACCGACGTGTGGTACTGCGTGATCACGAACGACGCCCCGATGATGCCGATCAGCAGCCGGAAGACGAGGAATGTCTGGAAGTCCTGGGCCAGGCCGATGCCCATCACCGGGAGCGACCCGACGATGAGCAGCCAGGTATAGGCCCGCCGCGGCCCGATGCGGTCGCAGAGCCACCCGATGAGCAGCCGGGCGACGACGGTGATGGCAACCGATCCGATGACGAGCCAGCCGATCTGCGACTGGGTCAGCGCCATCTCGTCGCGGACGATCTTCATCAACGGCGCGATGCCGAACCAGGCGAAGAAACAAAGGAAGAACGCGAACCACGACATGTGGAACGCGCGCATCTGCGGGGTGCCGATGCTGAAGAGCCGAATCCGCGTAGCCTTGCTCGTGACTTCCATATCAGGCGCCTCCGACGCGCGAGCGAGTGGAATGGGTATGGCGACTGCCGAAACGCCGGACGGCCGGTAGCCTTGTGCGATCCAATGTCGACATCTCCCGGCCTTCAAACGAACCCGCCGTTACGACAGCGCCTTGCGAACTTGGCCACAGGACTTGCAAAGCGTGGGCCAAGATGCCCCTCCGACCCGAGCCGCTTCCATTAACCGTTTGGAATCAATGGTTTATTTCGCATCGGCGAAGAGGAGCGCGCCGGTGCACTTCGTCACCAGACGCCGACAGGAATGTAGAACCCTGCCTTACCGCTTGACACCGTTGTCGAATATGCACGCGTCGCGACGGCGCATAAGGAAAGGCCTGGCGGATCCCTTGGTTGCGAGTGGTCGCACAAAAGTGTTGCTTGCAGCCATTCATCCAACAGACTTGTCGGCCGGAAGCCAGTGAGACACCCGGGGCCGGCGCACCAGGTCGGTGCACGCCGGTGCCGTTCGACAGGAATGTGGGCGTGAAGCAGGGAATCGACAAGAAGAGGCGCCGACCGGAAGGCGCCGGCGGCAGTGGAGGAACCGTCCGACTGGCGCGAGATGCTGCCGGGCCTCACCATCGGCTCGCAGCTTCGCCTGCGGACCGAGAGCCGCCGCAACGCCAAGTTCGACGGCGCGCGGCCCGGCAACGACGAGGACTACCTGCTCTCCCGGTTCCGGTTCGACCTGACCTGGCAGCCGAGCGACCGGGTCGCCGGCATGGTCGAGCTGCAGGACGCGCGGATCCACGGCGAGCGGGCGATCAGCGAGACGCGCACGCTCCACCAGGCGTACCTGGACGTCGGATCGCCCGCGTCCGGCTCGCTGCCGGTGTCGTTGCGCATCGGCCGCCAGAAGCTGGTCTACGGCTCACAGCGGATGGTGTCCCCGCTCGAATGGGTCAACACGGCGCGGGTGTTCGACGGCGCGCGGATCCGTGTCGCCGCCGGCCCCGACCGCAAGCTCGACGCCTTCGCCACGCGCCTCGTGCCGGTCACGCCGACCGGCCTCAACGACCACGGTCCGACCGGGAGCCGGATGTTCAACAGCCAGCTCCACGGCGTCTACTACACCGACACCGCCCTGGTCGCCGGCGCTACCGTGGAGGGTTACTGGCTGCTGCGCCGCGCCGCGCGCCTGGACGACGCCGTCCACACCATCGGCACGCGGGTCGACACGCGCCACGGCGCCTGGGCGTTCGACGCCGAGCTGGCCGCCCAGACCGGCAGCTACGGCGGTCTCGACCAGCGGGCCGCGCTGGTGCACGTCGGCGACTCCCACACGACCGCCCTGCCGGGCCGCTTGACGCTCGGGACGGCGTTCAATCTCGGCAGCGGCGACGACGATCCTGCCGACGGCGTCCACGGCACGTTCGATCAGCTCTACCCGCTGGGCCACGCCCACTATGGCTACATGGACCTCTTCGCGCTGCAGAACCTGCGCAACATCGAGGTCACGGCGGAGGCGGCGCTGCCGGGCCGCGCGAGGCTGCACGTCGCCTTGCAGGACTTCGCCCTGGTCGCACCCGGCGCCGATGCCTGGTACAACGTCGGCGGCGCCGTGGTCCATCGGTCCGCCGATGCGGCCATCTCGTCCCACGTCGGCAACGAGCTCGACATTACGATCCGGCTCCCGGTCGGACCGGTCGGCCTGGAGGCGGGCTACGGCCGGTTCTTCGGCGGCGCCTACCTGCGGGACGCGGACTTCACGCTGGACACGGCGGACTTCTTCTACCTGCAGACGTTGGTCGGATTCTGAAGTCCCGACCCTCAGGGAGGCTGAAAATACACCCGTAAAAACATAGCCAAAGGTTGCTTTCAGGGGTATAAAAATGAGACCTTTGGATCGTGCACCGTCATCGCCTGCAAGACCTGCGGGAGTGGCTGCAGGGGCCGGGACGCAAGCCCCTGATCCTGCGCGGAGCGCGGCAAGTCGGCAAGTCCACGCTGGTCCGGCTGTTCTGCGAAACGGCAACCGATCGGGATCTGCTGACCGTCAACCTCGAACGGCATCCGCAGCTCGCCGAGACGTTCGCCCGCAACGATCCGGCGACCGTGCTCGACGTGATCGAGGCGGTCTCCGACCGACCGCGCTCCGACCGCACCATCCTGTTTCTGGACGAGATACAGGCCGCCCCCAGCGCCTTCGCCTCTCTTCGGTACTTCCTCGAAGAGATGCCGGAGCTGCCGATCGTCGCCGCCGGCTCTCTGCTGGAATTCCTGCTGTCGGAGCACACCTTCTCGATGCCGGTCGGACGCATCCAATACCTCGATCTGGGCCCGATGACGTTCACCGAATTCCTGCGGGCCGCCGGTCAGGAGCGGCTCGCCCGCGAGATCGAGACGATCGAGTGGACGAGCGCCTCCACCCCTCCGTCGCCGCACCCGGTCATTCACCAGCGCCTGCTCGATCTCCTGCGCCTGTACCACTTCGTGGGCGGCATGCCCGAGGCGGTCAAGACCTACGCCGAGTCCAGGAATCTGCGAGCCGTCAGTGCCGTCCACGCCAGCATCATCGATACCTGGCGGGACGACTTCCCGAAGTACGCGGCGCGGCGCGACCTCACCCGCATGCTCCGCGTGTTCAACTTCGCGGCCCGCCACGCAGGACGAAAGGTGAAGTACAGCAACGTCTCTCCAGACGACCAGAGCGGCACGATCCGTCGCGACATGGATTTGCTGGCCATGGCGCGCGTGATCGCGAAAGTGACTCACAGTCAGTGTTCCGGCCTGCCGCTGCAGGCCGACCTCAAGGAGAAGGTCTTCAAGCTGATCTTCCTGGACGTCGGCCTGATGAACGCCGTCTGTGGACTCGGCTGGCAGACCATCGCCGGCCAGACCGAGACCCAACTGGTCAACGCCGGTCCCGGCGCCGAGCAGTTCATCGGCCAGCACCTGCAGTTTCTTCTCGCCGATCGGCCGAACCGCGAGCTGACCTACTGGCTGCGCGAAGGCCGCTCCAACAATGCCGAGGTCGACTACGTGTGCGAGCTCGGCGGCCGCATCGTGCCGATCGAAGTGAAGGCCGGACGCACCGGTACCCTGAAGTCGCTGCACCAGTTCGTGGCGGAGAAGCGGGTTCCGTTCGCAGTCCGTTTCGACGCGGCCCTGCCGGCCCTGCACACGGTCGAAGCAGAAGTGCGCCACGGCCACGGCTCCGAACGGGTCCGCTACCCGCTGCTGTCCCTCCCGCTCTACCTGGTGGAGCGGCTGCCGTCCATGGTGGAGGGTCTGGCCGCCCGGATGTGATCGGAGCTTGGAATCGCTGGAGCGGTTCGAGAAGGGTCGTGTGCGGTCCTTGAACGATGGTCGGGTTCGAACGCGGCGGCGGGATGGTTCCCTGATGGAGGATGGGATGGAGGATGGCACAATAAGTCCATAATGGCTATTATGGGCTCATGAAGGAAGTCGCCGCCCGCGAGGCCAAGAATCGGTTCGGCCAGTTGCTCGACGCCGCTCAGGCAGCGCCCGTCCGCGTGACGAAGAAGGGCCGGCCGGTCGGCGTCGTAATGTCGATGCAGCAGTACGAACGCCTGCGAGGCGCCGCCTGGGCGCGACTCACCGAATCCATGGACCGCCTGGGAGCCGAGGCAGCGTCGCGCGGCTTGACCGAAGCCGAGCTGGACGTGCTCCTGTCCGATGACGGTTGAGCGCTTCGTCCTCGACACCAACGTGCTGATGAGCGCGGCACTGACTCCGGCCGGCCGGCCGCGCGCGGTAGTGGACGCGATACGCGACGCCCACGGCGTTCTGCTCTTCTCCGAGGAGACCTTCGGCGAATTGCGAACGCGGTTCCATCGTTCCAGGTTCGACCGGTACGTCAGCCGGGACGCTCGGTGGCTCTTCCTCGCCCAACTCGAAGCCGTCTCCGAGTGGGTTTCGTTAGTCGGCGCCAAGTTGGGATGCCGCGATCCGGGGGACGACATGCTGCTCGAAACCGCCCTACTCGGACGCGCGGACTGTCTGATCACCGGCGACCGGGACCTGCTGGTGATGTCGCCGTTCGAGGGCATCGCGATCCTGACGCCCGCCGAGGCGCTCCGCCTCCAATGAACGGCTCCCGGCTACCCTGTCCTGGTGTCGCGGCGTCCCCAAGTCAGTGGGTGAGCCCGTACATCCAGTAGTTGATGCCGAGCTCGAAGCCGGTGTTCATCGGCTCGATGGGGAAGAACCCGGTGCCGCCCGACTGCCAGAACTCGGCCAGGTTGGTGTTGTAGCAGGCGATCGACATCAGCCGGCCCTCGGGATCGTTGTCCTCGAACAGGCCGAAGTACTCCGGGACGAGGCCGGCGAGGTGGTGGTTGTAGGGGTTCGGGAGATCGAGCTTCTCCACGTTGAAGAACGTGTCGAAGATGCGGTGGCCCGGATCGAGCGGCAGCCAGCGGCCCTCGGGGATCACGCGGCGCATCTGCGCCTCGAAGTTCTCCCACTGTCGATCCTCGAAATCGTTGAAGATGACGAAGCCGCCCTTGAGCAGGTACTCGCGCAGGCGCTGCGCCTGCCCGTCGGTCATCGCCCAGAAACCCGGCTCCTGCATCAGCGCGATCGGATGCCGGAAGAGCTGCGGATCGTCGAGGGGCAGAATCAGGCTGCCGCTGTCCTTGGCGTCGACGGTCGTGAAGTCGTTGAGCAGCGTCATCAGGTGCTGCTCGGCCCGCGGGAACTCGTGCGCCCACATCATGTAGCCGCGCCCGTACACCTGGGCGCCGAACTCGCCCCGGTCCCAGCGCAGGCGGACGAAGGTGACCTCGCCGTCGTAGCGCAGGTTCGGGCGGCCCCACGCGCCGAAGCCGAGAAATGGCTGGGCCGAAACGCTCACCGCCAGCAGGGCGCAGGCGAGCGCGACGAGGACGAGCAACCGCGGACCGACGATTCGTCGGCGCATCTGAACTGTTGATGGTAGCGCGGTAGCGAGGCCCGCGCCAGCAGAACCCGCACCGCAGGCTTGACACCCGGCCCGGCGCGGCCATAATCGCCGCAATGCACAGCGCGACTCGAACCGTGACACGAATCGGCGCCCTGCTTCTGGTGATGGTCCTTGCACTGGCGTGGCGCACGGAGGTCAGGGCCGGCAGCGGAGCCGGGGAACCGGCGGCTCGCGGCAGCGCCGAGGAACAGGCGGCCGGCGGAGCCGCACAGGCAGGGGGCCAGCCCCGGCGCCAGGGGCTCTACCCGGCGCTGCAACGCCCGCCCGGCGATCCCGAGCTGATCGCTCGCGGCCAGGCGATTTACGGCATCAACTGCCGCGCCTGCCACGGCGTCGATCTGCGGGGCGGCGATCTCGGCGGCCCCAACCTGCTGCGGTCGCAACTCGTCCTGCGTGACCTCGAGGGCGAGCTGATGGGGCCGGTCATCCAGAACGGCAGCACGGCGGCGGACGGCGGCGGGATGCCGCCGGTGCCGCTGCCCGAAGAGGACGTCCGCGCGGTGGCCGAGTACATCCATGACGTGCTCTCTACCGCGACGCGCCAGGGCGGGCCGCCCGAGGGCGAGGCGGCGGAGCTGGACATCCTGGTCGGCGACGCGGCGGCCGGCGAGGCCTACTTCGCGGCGCAATGCGCATCGTGCCATTCGCCCGCCGGCGACCTGCAGGGCATCGCGTCGCGGATTCCCGAGCCGAAGGAGCTGCAGAACACCTGGGTGCGCGGCGGCTCCCGGACCGGTCCGCGGCCCCCGGTGGAGGTGACCGTCACCACGTCCGCGGGCGAGCGGGTCGAAGGCATGCTCGAGCGGCTCGACGACTTCGTGGTCGTGCTGACGACGACGGACGGACGGCACCGTTCGTTCAGCCGGCGCGGCGGCGGCGCGCGAATCGAGCTCGCCGACCCGCTGGCCCGGCACCGCGAGCTGCTCTCCGTGTACAGCGACACCGACATCCACAACATCACGGCCTATCTGGTGACCCTGCAATGAGACGCGACCCTGCAACGAGACGGATGCTGCTTCCCCTGCTTGCCGCCGCGTTGATGACCACCGTTCCCGCCGCCGCCGGCGCGCAGGAGGGCGGGCTCGATCCGGCATCGCTCACCGCGCCGCTCGAAGACTCGTGGCCGACGTACTCCGGCGACTACACCGGCCGGCGCTACAGCAAGCTGACCCAGGTGAACACCGAGACGGTGAAGCACCTGACGCTGGCCTGGACGGTGGAGCTGAACACCGGCATGCCCCCGTTGAGCGGCAACGGCGCCCCCGACTTCATCGGCGGCGTGGGCAGCGGGTTCACCATCGGCAGCCAGCGCATCAAGGGCTCCATCCTGCAGGTGGGCGACCTGTTGTACGTCACCGCCCCGGACCACGTCTGGGCGCTCGACGCGCGCGACGGCACCAAGCGCTGGCACTACTTCTGGAAGACCCGAGGCGGACCGCACATCGGCAACCGCGGGGCGGCGATCTGGCGCGACTCGCTCTTCTTCGAGACGGTCGACAACTACCTGGTGTCGCTCGATCTGCGGACCGGCGAGGAGCGCTGGCACACCGAGATCGCGAGCTTCGAGGAGCAGTACTTCTCGACCATGGCGCCGATCGTCGTCGGCGACCACCTGCTCGTCGGCACCGGCAACGACCTCGACGCGCCGGGCTTCCTGCAGTCGTTCGACCCGGCCACCGGCGAGCGGCGGTGGATCTTCTACACGGTGCCCATGAAACCGGGCGATCCGGGGCTGGAGACGTGGCCGAACCTGGACGCGGCCTCGCACGGGGGCGGACAGGTGTGGGTGCCCGGCGTCTACGACCCCGAGACCAACTACTACATCTTCGGCACCGGGAATCCGACGCCGGGATACACCGGCGTGGCGCGGCCCGGCGACAACTTGTTCACCTGCACGCTGATCGCGGTCGACGTGGCGACCGGCGAGATGGCCTGGTACTTCCAGACCTCGCCGCACGACACCCACGACTGGGACTCGGCCCAGACCCCGATCCTGATCGACGGCCGTATCGACGGGAAACCGCGCAAGCTGGTCTCGACCGCGGCCCGCAACGGCTACTTCTTCACCGTCGACCGCGTGACCGGCGAGCACATCGCCACCAGCCGCTACGGCGCCACCGCCAACTGGGCCAGCCACGTCCGCGAGAGCGGATCGCCGAACCCCAATCCGCGCAAGGAGGCCATCATCCCCGGTTCACTCGTGTCGCCGGTCGAAGGGGGCGTCACCAACTGGCAGCCTCCCGCCTTCAATCCGGACACCGGCCTCTTCTACACGCAGGAGAACAACGGATTCAACCTGCTGTACCTGACCGATCCCGACCCGCGCGGGTCGATGGGGCTGGGCGGCAAGGATCGCGTGGTGGTCGGCTCGGGCGGGAACGCCTTCTCGGCCATCGACTACCGCACCGGCGACATCGTCTGGCGCCACGCGTGGCCGCCGGGCGGCGGCGGCGGCGCGGGCGTGCTGACCACGGCGGGGGGCGTCGTCTTCACCGGCGACGGCAGCGGCAACTTCGTGGCGTTCGACGCGGCCGACGGCGACCTGCTGTGGCACACCCGCATCGGCAACATCTCCAACGCCCCGCAGACGCACCTGCTCGACGGCCGCCAGTACGTGCTGGTCGCGGTCGGACAGCGCCTGTTCGCCTTCGTGATGTACTGACGGCGGCGGCGGCGGCGGCACCGTGGCCCGTCTGTCCGGAACGCGACCCGCCGGCCGAGCGACCCGCCGCGATCACCCGAGAGGAAGCGCAGGCTTGAACGACAGCGACGCGGGCGCTCGCAGCTACGAGATTCCCCCCGAGCTGTTCAGCCTGACCCAGGTGGACGACGCGGGGCTGCTGTTCATTTCGCCGGTCATCCACGACTGGAGCATCGTCTCGTCGAGCGGCATCGACACGGTGATCGATCTCGAAGGCGGCCTCGACGTCGGCGTTCCGACCGTGCCCAACCAAGTCCTCTACATCTACTTCCCCATCCTGGACGAGGACCTGCCGGACCGGGAGAAGCTGCATGCCCTGGCCTCCCTGGGCGCGACCCTGGTGGGGCAGGGCCACCACGTGCTGTCCCACTGCGGCATGGGCTTCAACCGCTCGGCCCTGGTCGCCGGACTGATCCTGCACAAGCTCGGGATGCCGGGACCGAAGGCCGTCGAGCGGCTCCGGGAGCGGCGCGCCGGGGCGCTCTTCAACGAGCGGTTCGCGGCCTGGCTGGCGTCGCTGGGGTAGCGGCGGGTCGGGAGCGGTTCGCCGCTGGCTGGACTGGAATCGTCGGGTAGCGGGGCGTCGTGGGAAAACCGCCCCGCGAGACTACCAATCTGGTCATGTCCTCGGACAGCACTTCGACAAACTTGGTGACATTCGTCGTCCGTTCTGAAACAGTAAAACGCTGGGCGCGAGGAGGTCGTCCCGACGAATCAAGTGTAGACCGACAGCCGAACAACAGACGTAGACCGCGCGGGGACGGCGAGTCGCACGCCGGCACCCCCCGCGGCGCACGCCCGGATCGGATCGTTCCGGCCTCGGGGCGTGATTGCGACAAGAGAGGAGAGCGTGTCTTGAACACCGTCTCCCGTTCGCGTCGTACGTACGTCGTCGTCGGCGTCCTGCTACTTGCGCCAGCAGCAGCGTTCGCGCAAGGCATCTCCGGAACGGTGTCGGACAACACGGGCGGCGTGCTGCCCGGCGTGACCGTCACCGCCGCAAGCCCGGCCCTGATCGAAGGCCAACGCGTAGCCATCTCCGACAGTCAGGGCCTGTACTCCATCGTCGACCTGCGCCCGGGGGTCTACACGGTCACCTTCTCGCTCCCCGGCTTCAGCACGATCATCCGCGAGGGGATCGAGCTGACCACCGGGTTCACGGCCAACGTCGACTCGGCGATGGCCGTCGGCGGGATCGAGGAGACGATCACCGTGACCGGGGCGGCCCCCGTCGTCGACGTGCAGAACGTCCGCCGCCAGACCCTGGTGACCGACGAGGTGCTCTCGACCCTGCCCATGAGCACCAAGCACGTCAACAACCTCGTCACCCTCACGCCCGGGTTCACCGGCCTGGCCGACGTCGGCGGCCGCTACTCGTCGCAGGTGGGCGGCGAGTACCACGGCAAGGCGGGCACCAAGGTCGCGATGGACGGCATGGGCATCGAGAACAGCTTCGGGAACAGCAGCTACCAGATCAACTCGGCGGCGGTGCAGGAGATGGTGCTGCAGACGACGGGCGTCTCCGCCGACACGAACGCCGACGGCGCGGTGGTCAACGTCATCCCGAAGGAGGGCGGCAACACGTTCAGCGGCATCGCGGCCGGTTTCTTCGCCAACGACAGCATGGAGAGCCAGAACCTGACCCAGGAGCTGAAGGACGCCGGTCTGGACACGGCGAACTCGACGCTGAAGATGTGGGACCAGTCGCTGAGCCTGGGCGGACCGATCAAGCGCGATCGGCTGTGGTTCTTCCTTGCCGGGCGGAGTTGGGGCTTCTCGCGGAGGCACGCCGGGGTCTACTGGAACCAGAGCACCTTCCCGGGCGCCCCGCCCACCGGCCAGCCGCGGTACCTCACGCCGCCGGGAGCGGATCGGAAGGTCGTCAACTTCATCCCGTACACGGACATGCCGGACAACCGCTACAGCGGGCGGCTGGAGTGGTACGACTCGTACCTGAGCCGCATCACCTGGCAGGCGGCGGACAACCACAAGTTCAACTTCACCTACGACGAGCAGCGCGCCTGTAACTGCGGCTCGACCAACGCCAACAGGATGCAGGAGTCGGCGCCCGGCTATCGCTTCGACCCGAACCGCCTGCTGCAGTTCACGTGGACGTCGACGCAGACGAGCCGCCTGCTGCTCGAGGCCGGCGGCACGATCGCGATCTCGCAGTGGAACACCTTCCTGATGCCGGGCGTCGAAGCGGATGAAGTCCTGATCAACGACGTGGGCACGGGAATCACCTACGGCAACTACGGCTGGCTGCGGGGCGACCCCAACAACACCGATCGCTACAGTCAGCGCTTCTCGGTCTCGTACGTCACCGGTTCGCACAACTTCAAGGCCGGCGTCCAGGCGGAGCAACTGGTGGACAACGTCTACCTCCTCAACGCCGGCAACAACGTGCACTACCGGTTCCGCAACGGGGTGCCCAACCGGCTCACGCAGTGGTCGACGCCTTACCTCCAGCGGGACCGCGCCCGGGACACCGGGTTCTACGCCCAGGATCAATGGACCATCAACCGCTGGTCCATCAACATGGGCCTGCGCGTCGACTCCCTCTACGGCTACAGCCCCGCGCAGCAGCAACCGGACGACCCGAATCCGGTGAATCCCTGGGGGGACTTTCCGAGGGTCAACCCGTGGCTGCCGACCCGGAACTTCGATCGGCGGGAAGGCACGCCCAACTGGTGGGACATCAATCCGCGCGTGGGGGTCGCCTACGATCTGTTCGGGGACGGCAGAACCGCCATCAAGGGCTCGCTGGGCCGGTACGTGGCGAAGATCGGCACCGAGATCACGAACGCCAACAATCCCATCGTGCGGTCGGTGAACAGCACGAACCGGGCCTGGAACGACGCCAACGGGAACTACGTCCCCGACTGCGACCTCGGCAACTTCGGGGCGAACGGGGAATGCGGCGCGATCGACAACAACAACTTCGGCCAGTTGAATCCCAACGCCATCCTGTGGGATCCGGACGTGCTGAACAGTCTGCGCGACAGCAACTGGGACATGTCGGCGGAGCTGCAGCAGGAGCTGGTGCAGGGGCTGTCGATGACCGTCGGCTACTACTTCAACAACGGCGGGTACAACCAGCAGAACGACAGCAAGAACCGGCGGACCGACAACCTGGCCGTGACCGCGGCCGACTACAGCCCGTACTGCGTCATGGCGCCGAGCCACACGGGGCTTCCGGGCGGCGGGGGCAACGAAATCTGCGGTCTGTACGACCTCAATCCGGACAAGTTCGGCCAGGTCGAGAACATCATCACCCGGACCGACAAGTTCGGAAGCGACATCCGCCGGAACCACTTCTTCAACGTGACGCTGGACGGCCGGCTCGCCAACGGCATCCAGTTCGGCGGCGGGTTCGACACCGGCAGGTCCATAGACGACCAGTGCTTCACCATCGACTCGCCGCAGGAGATGCTGCACTGCCGGGTCGTCACCCCGTTCACGGCCCAGACGCAGGTCAAGGCGTTCGGGTCGATCCCGCTGCCCGGCGACCTGTTCATCAGCGCGGCGTACCAGAACCTCTCCGGGCCGGACTACAACGCGAACCTGCTGATCTCCAGCGCCGACACCGTCGGGCTCGGACGGCCTCTCTCGGCAGGCTGGGCGCTGGTACCGCTGGTGGCGCCGCAGACGTTGTTCGAGGATCGGATCTCCCGGCTCGACTTCCGGGTGAGCAAGATCATCAACTACGGGCGGCTGCGGTTCCAGATCAACCTGGACGCGTACAATCTGATGAACACGAGCGATGTGCGTGGGGTCAACAGCTCGTACGGCCCGCGCTGGCGAGCTCCGAACTACATCATCGATCCCAGGCTGGTGCAGATCGGCGGCCAGATCGACTTCTAGGAGTGCGCGGTCACTCGTGCGCATCCTGTCCCGGGCGGTCCGTCATGTCACGGATCGCCCGGTTTCTCTCCCGTGAAGTCCACGCTCTTCGCGATTCTGCTGACCGGGGCGTCGAGCGTGTGCTGCGGGGGCGCTCCCATGGGAACGGACGTGGATCGCGGGTCGGTTCCGGCGGCGGATGCAGGCGGAACGCTCGCTGCGAACCGGGCCGGCGAGCGGGACTGGTTCACGGAACGCGCCGTTGCTGCGGGTCTCGATTTCACGCACACCAACGGCATGTCCGGCCGCTACTACTTTCCGGAGCTGATCCCGGGCGGGGCGGGTCTGCTCGACTACGACAACGACGGCGACCTCGACGTCTATCTGGTGCAGGGACGCCCGCTCGGCGGGGGCCCCGGCCAGGGCCTCGTCATGCCCGCCCCGGACGCCGTCGTCCGACCCGGAGGCCGGCTCTACCGGAACGACCTGCGTGTGGAGGCCGACGGAACCCGATCGGTGCGTTTCACCGACGTGACCGAACGGAGCGGGATCGACGCCCCCGGCTACGGCATGGGCGTGGCGGCCGGAGACGTCACCAACGACGGCTGCACGGACCTGTACCTGACGAACCTGGGCGCGAATCGACTGTTCCGCAACAACTGCGACGGTACCTTCACGGACGTGTCTGCGTCGAGCGGCGCCGAGGGCGGCGGCTGGAGCGTCTCGGCGGCCTTCGTCGACTACGACCGCGACGGCCGGCTGGATCTCTACGTCGGCAACTACGTGCAGTACAGCATCGAGACGGACCGTCCGTGCACCGGCCTTTCCGGCCGGCGGGACTACTGCACGCCGGAGGTGTACGCGCCGCAGGCCGACCGGCTCTACCGCAACCTGGGCGGCGGCCGGTTCGTCGACGAGACGGTCACGGCGCTCCCCGGCGCCCGGTTCGGACCGGCTCTCGGCGTGTCGACCGCCGACTTCGACGGCGACGGCTGGATCGACATCTACGTCGCCAACGACGTGCACGCCAACCTGCTGTGGATGAACCAGGGCGACGGGACGTTCCGGGAGGGCGGCCTGCTGTCCGGGGCCGCGCTGAGCGGAGACGGCGTGGCGGAAGCGAGCATGGGGGTGGACGCCGGAGACTTCGACAACGACGGAGACTTCGATCTGTTCATGACCCACCTGCCGACGGAAGGGAACAACCTGTACGAGAACGATGGGTCCGCGTTCTTCGAGGACGTGAGCATCCGGAGCGGCCTGGGGCCGGCGAGCCACGGGCGCACCGGCTTCGGCGCCGCGTGGTTCGACATCGACAACGACGGCTGGCTCGACCTGCTGGCGGTCAACGGCGCGATAGAGGCGATCGACGGGCGCGGCGACCACCCTTTTCCGTACGACGAGACCAACCTGCTCTTCCGCAATCTCGGCAACCGACGATTCGAGGACGTCACGGACAGAGCGGGCGCCGCCCTGCGGTTGTCCGAGATCAGCCGCGGGGCAGCCTTCGGGGACATCGACAACGACGGCGACACCGACGTGGTCGTATCGAACAACACCGGGCGGGCGCGACTCTTCGTCAACGAGGTGGGCGCCGACAACCACTGGCTGGGACTGCGGCTCACCGGGAGCGACACGGAGCGCGACATGCTGGGCGCCCGCGTCGCCGTGTTGCGGACCGGCGAGGCGATCTGGCGGCAGGTGCGCATGGACGGCAGCTACGCCTCGGCGCACGATCCCCGGGTGCTCGTCGGACTGGGCCGGTCGGCGCAGGCGCCGCTCGTGCGCGTCATCTGGCCGAGCGGAAGGGTCGAAGAATGGACCGACCTCCCTGTCGACGGCTACACGACGCTGGTCGAGGGATCGGGGACGGCCCCATGATGCCGGGAACTCGTGGCAAGCGCCCCGCTGCGTTCGGACTCCTGGACCGACGCCGCGGTCGGACGCGTCTCGCGAGCGCGAGCGAAGCGATCGCGGGCGTCGCGCTGCTGGTCTGGTTCGCGATCGCGGCCGGCGGCTGCGGCGCCGGCCCGGATGCGGAGCGCGAGACCCCGCCGACCGCCGCCCTGCCGGACCTTTCCGCCGCCGACGTGTTCGTGAGGGACCAGGTGCGCGCGCGGCACGCGTCGCTGACGGCCATTGTGCAGACGCCGACCGCGAACGCGGCAGCGCGCGCCGAAGCCTACGGCGACATGGGAAAGCTGCTGATGGCCGCGGCGCTGCACGATGCCGCCGAGCCGCACCTGCGGCGGGCGCAGACGCTGGCGCCGGACGACGCGCGCTGGTCGTACTATCTCGGCCACCTGCACAGGACGACCGGCGCGTTGGAGGAATCCGTCGCCGCTTTCAACCACGTGCTGAGCATCCGGCCGGACGACCCGCTGACCTTGCTCTGGCTGGGCGAGGTGCACCTCCTGCTGGGACGGCCCGAAGAGGCGGACCCCCTGTTCAGGACGCAGCTCGCCATGCAGCCCGACTCGGTCGTCGCCCACGTCGGCATCGGCCGCGCTGCGCTCGCGGCCAACGACTACGCCCGCGCCGTCGAGTTCCTGGAAGAGGGGCTGCGGCTCAGCGAGCAGACGGCCGTCGGCGTCCACTATCCTCTGGCCCTCGCCTACCGGGGCCTCGGCCGGCTCGATCGGGCCGAGGCGCACATGCGGCAGCGCGCGGACGTTGCGATCCTGGCAGAGGACCCGCTGATGGAAGAGCTCGACGCGCTGATCGAGAGTCCGCGGGCCTACGAGCGACGGGGGAATCGAGCGCTCAGCCGACGCGACTGGGTCACGGCCGCCGAGCACTTCAGGCGGGGATTGGTCCTGGAGCCTGGCGACCCGACCCTGCGGCACCGGCTCGCCACGGTGCTGTACCAGATGGGCGACCCGGGCGGGGCCTTCGTCGAGTTCGAACGGATCCTGCAGACCGCGCCCGACTTCGCGCTGGCCCACTTCAGCCTGGGCGTGCTGCTGGAAGGGGCGGGGCGCCGCCCGGAGGCGATCGCGCGCTTCGAGGCGGCCGCGCGCCACGAGCCGGCCTACGTCGAGGCGCGGCTCGCCCTGGCCGGCCTGCTGCGCCGGGAGGGCCGCTTCGAGGACGCGCTGCTGCAGTACGAGCGGGTCATGGAGGAGGGCGCCTCGGGCGATCCGCGGATCGAGGAAGCGCCGTTCGGTCACGCCATTGCGCTCGTCCGCCTCGGCCGCCACGGCGACGCGCGGAACCGATTCAGCGAGGGAATGACGGCCTACCCGGATCAGCCCTTCTTCGTCCACGCGCTGGCGCGTCTCCTCGCGGGCACAACCGATCCGGATGTCAGGGACGGCGCCAGCGCCCGCGCGCTCATGGAGGGGCTCCCGGAGGCCGCCCGTACCCTCGACCTGGGCGAGTCGATGGCCATGGCTCTGGCGGCAACCGGCCGCTTCGGCGCGGCGGCGGATTGGCAGCGGAACGCCGTCGACCGGGCCGCGCGCGGGGGCCGCCCGGACCTCGTGCCGCGCATGCGCGAGAGGCTGGCGCACTACGAGCGCGGTCTCCCGTGGCGCAGTGACGATCCGGTCGAGTTCGATCCGTTTCTCGAACGGTCGGCGGGCGCGATTCGCTAGGCTGGGAGCCTGCGCCGCAGAACGGCGTAGACTCCTTGGCAGACCCGAGTTGGGTGGCACGCGGAGGCCGTAGCGCGACCGCGGCGGTCGCGGTCGTCGACGCTTGTCGGGCCAGGATGGATCCCATGGGGACGGGCGCGATCCGGATCGTGCTGCTCGCAGCGGTCGTCGGCGGGTGTGCCGCGGACCCGGCTTCACGGGCGGGCTCCGCGGGGGCCGGGCCATCAGAGGATGCCCGCCGCACGACGACGAATGCGCTCGATTCAGACTGGTTCGTCGAGCGCGCCGCCGAGCTGGGTCTCGACTTCGTGCACTTCAACGGTGCGTCGGGACACTTCTACTACCCGGAGATCCTGCCCCCCGGCGTCGGTCTGCTCGACTACGACAACGACGGCGACCTCGACGTGTTCCTGGTGCAGGGCAGCATGCTCGGCCCGGACCCGAACGTCGCCGATATCCTGATTCCGCCCGCGTCCCCGGGCCCGCTCACCGGCCGCCTCTACCGCAACGACCTCGAGATCGGCCCCGACGGGAGCAGATCGTGGCGCTTCGTCGACGTGACCGCGCAGAGCGGCCTGCACGCCGACGGCTACGGGTTCGGGGTGGCGGCGGGAGACATCCACAACGACGGCTGGATCGATCTGCTCGTGACGAGCTTCGAATCGGAACGGCTCTTTCGCAACGAGGGCGACGGGACGTTCACCGACGTGTCGGACCGGGCCGGCATCGAGGCGCGGAACGCGTTCGGCGTTTCGGCGGCGTTCGTCGACTACGACCGGGACGGCTGGCTGGATCTGTACATCGGCGACAACGTCGACTACGGCCTCGACAACCGCACCGTCTGTCCCAACACGGCGGGCGCCCGTGACTACTGCCCTCCGGAAACGTACGGGGGGCTGCCGGACCGCCTCTATCGAAACCTGGGGAACGGCAGGTTCGACGACGTCAGCGCGACGGCGCTCCGGCACGTCAATACCGGCGGGGTCTCGCGCGCGACGCTGGGGCGATTCGGACCGGCACTGGGCGTGGCCACCGCCGACTACGACGGCGACGGCTGGCTCGACATCTACGTGGCCAACGACGGCACCGAGAACCTCCTCTGGATCAACCAGCGGGACGGCACGCTCACGGACGCCGCCCTGCTCTCCGGCGCGGCGCTGAGCGGCCTCGGCACCCCCGAGGCCGGCATGGGCGTGGACGCGGGCGACTTCGACGACGACGGCGACGAAGATCTGTTCATGACCCACCTGACGACGGAGGGGAACAACCTCTACGTCAACGACGGGTCCGGGATGTTCCGGGACGAGAGCGCGGCGTCGCGGCTGGGGCCGGGCAGCCTGCCGTACACCGGCTGGGGCTCGGCGTGGTTCGACTTCGACAACGACGGGCGGCTCGACGTCATGGCGGTCAACGGCACGGTGGTGGCGGTGGACGGGCGCGAAGACGACCCGTTCCCGTACGGACAGCGCAACACGCTGTTCCGCAATCTGGGCGGCCGGCGCTTCGAGGACGTCACGGATCGAGCCGGCGCGGTGTTCGAGCTGTCGGAGGTGAGTCGCGGCGCCGCGTTCGGCGACGTCGACAACGACGGGGACATGGACGTGCTGGTCGGCAACAACACCGGTCCCGTACGACTGCTCGTCAACACGATCGGCAACCGCCGGCACTGGGTGGGCCTGCGGCTGGTGGGGAGCATGGACGGTTCCGCAGCCGGGCACGGAAGGGACATGCTGGGCGCGCGGGTGGCGGTTGTCCGCGACGGCGAGCCGACGCGTTGGCGGCGCGTCCGCAGCGACGGGAGCTATGCATCGGCCAACGACCCGCGCGTGCTCGTCGGGCTCGGCGATTCCGCAACTGCTCCGGACGTGCAGGTGCGCTGGCCGAGCGGGCACACCGAGGCGTGGGACGACGTGGCGGTCGATCGCTACACCACGCTGATCGAGGGACAAGGACGACTCCTGCCGGAGGCGACGCGATGAACTTCGACCCGCGTGCCGGACTGTCGTACGCGATCTGCCTGGTCGGCGTCCTGGCCGGGGGCTGCGACACCGGCGACACCGGGACGAACGGCCCCGCCGGGTCGTCTCCCGCCGCGGCGGGATCGGTGTTGCTCCCGCCGGAAGGCCACGGGCTGCTTCCCGTCACGATGCCCGACTTCGCATCCATGACCGAGCCGGTCGCGCAGCAGATGCGGACCTACCAGACGGCGGTCCGCGTGCGCCTGGGAGCCGCGGCGGCCGAGCCGGAGGCGCTCGGCGACGCCTACGGCCGGCTCGGCATGCTGCTTCTGGCGGCGACCTACGTCGACGCGGCCGAGGCGAGCCTCCGCAACGCACAGACGCTGCTGCCGGACGACGTCCGGTGGCCGTACTACCTGGGGCGGGTCCACGAAGCGAACGGCGCTCTCGAGGCATCCGCGGTGTCGTACCGGCGGGCTGTCGAGCTGCGGCCGAGCGATCTGGCGGCGCGTGTGGTGCTCGCCAACGTGCTCTTCACGGGGGGCGATCTCGAGGCGGCGGAGCAGATGTACAGCCAGGCTCTCGAGCGCCACCCGGACGCGCCGACGGCGCACGCAGGTCTGGGGCGCGTCGCCCTGGCCCGCCGGGAATACGCGGATGCGGTTGCGCGCTTCGAGCAGGGCCTGGCCGCCGCCCCGTGGGCGAACGCCTTGCACTACCCGCTCGCGCTGGCGTTCCGGGGGCTCGGCGACACGGAACGGGCCGAGACGCACCTGCGGTTGCAAGGCGACGTGGAGATCGTGCCGCCGGATCCGCTGCGGCAGGAGCTCGACGAGCTTCTCGAGAGCGCGAACGCGTACAACATCCGGGGCGGCCGCGCGCTCGACGCGGGCAACTACCGCGCCGCCGCGGATCTGTTCCGCCGCGGCCTGGAGCTCGACCCGGAGGATCCCTCCCTGCGGCAACGCCTCGGCGTCGCGCTGTTCCAGTTGGGCGACGTCGCCGGCGCCAGACAGGCGTTCGAGCGCGTGGTGCGGACGGCGCCGGAGCACACCGAGGGACAGTTCAGTCTTGGCGTGCTCCTGGCCGACCAGGGACGGCACGATGAAGCGATCGAGCACCTGTCGACCGTTCTGGAGCACGACGCGGCCTATGTCCCGGCGCGGGTGCAGCTCGCGGAAGCGCTCGCCCGCACCGGGCGTCCCGACGAGGCCATCCCTCACTACGAACAGGCGCTCGCGCTGGACCCGACGCGGCGGGAAGCGGCCTACGGCGCCGCCATGGCCTACGTCCGCATGGAGCGCTACGCCGTCGCGCGCGACCGCCTGGAGCGGGGTCTCGACGCGGACCCCGAGAATCGGATGTTCCGGCACGCGCTCGCCCGCGTCCTGGCCAGCGCGCCGGACGCCGGGGTGCGGGACGGAGAGCGGGCGATGGCCATCCTCGAACCGCTGCTGGCGGAGGCGCCGGACCTCTCGCTCGGGGAGACGACCGCGATGGCGCTCGCGGAGATGGGACTCTACTCGCAAGCGGCGGCCGTGCAGCGCGACATCCTGGAGGCCGCCCGCCGGGCCGGCCTCGCCGATGCGGCGGACCGGATGACGGGAAACCTCGCGCTGTACGAGGCAGGCCGCCCGTCGCGGACGCCGTTCACCGACGCCGAGCTGCCCTGAGCGCGTGCGCCGGAGGCTGCCGGGATCCTGCAGCGCTCACCTGCGCCGGGCGACCACGTCGTCCAGCAGGCGCCGCGCTTCCAGAAGGTCCGGATTCAGGCGCAGGGCCGCGCGATACGATTCCGCCGCCGCCGCGCTCCTCCCCCGGGCGGCCAGGGCGCGTCCCAGACCGATGTGCGCTTCCGCGTAGTCGGGCCGCACCGCGAGCGTGCCGCGGAACTCGACCTCGGCCTCGGCGAAGCGCCCCGCACCCAGCAGGATATTGCCCAGATTGAAGTGCGCGTTCGCGTGGGCCGGGTCCAGGGTCAAGGTCCGGCGGTAGTGTCGCGCGGCGCCCTCGAGATCGCCGGACAGATGCAGGAGTCCCCCCAGGTTGTTGTGCGCCTCGACGAAGTCCGGCTGCAGGTCGAGAGCACGCCGGTAGCTCTCCATTGCGTCGGCGGTGCTCCCGATCATCGCCAGCGCGGTGCCGAGCCGGTAATGCGCGGAAGCACGATCCGGAGCGATGCGCACCGCGGCCACGAGGTGCCGGATCGCTTCGCCCACCTGTCCGACCGCGAACAGATCATTACCGACACGCTCCTGGAGCGCGGCGCTGCCCGGCGCGGCGGCCAGCGCAAGCTTGGACCCGGCGAGCACGATCTGCGCGACATGCCGAGACACGTCCTGGACCAGGGCGGGGCGATCCGCCGGATCGACCGGCAGCACCTGCAGCATCAGCTCGGCCATCTCGTCCGTCGATTGCGGGCCGAACCGGACGCGCCGCGGCGGGCGGCTCGGGTTGCTCGGGTTGCCCGCGGAGTTGTCGAAGACGAACCGCATCACCACTTCCGTGCCGGCCGGCAGGCGTGTTGGCTCCGCGTAGCGGTACTCGTCCTGCCAGGCGAAATCCCAGTCGTCGATGCGAATCAGCGGTCGGCGGACGCCCGTCGGCAAGACTGCGTAGGCCTCGACCTGCCGAGCGAGAAAATGGGCGTGGGGATAGACGGCCAGCAGATCGACGGGGGCGGGCAGTCGATACCTGTCCTCCACGACGTGGGCGGACGCTCCTGCGGGAATGTCGATGGTCTGGGATCCGAGCTGAACCACGGCCGGCGTCGCGGTCGGGACCGTGTCCGTGAAGAAGAACCCGACCGAAACCTGGACAGGCGTCGGCTCGCCCCGCGGCACGAGATGGGTCTTGAGCACGAGGTCGGTACGCGGCTCGAGGCGCCAGGCCAGATGGTCCGGGACTTCGTTCGGCGCTGTGCCCGGGGCCCAGCCCAGAAAGTGGCCGTCGGGAGATCGCGCCTGGTCGACGCGGCGATCGTCGTAACCGGAAAGCGGATCGGCGGCGTCCAATCGACGGGCCGAGCCGGAGCGATCGACCAGGATGCGGGCGTGGTGAACGCCGCGCGTCGTGGCGGGCTTCAATTCGATCGCCTTGACGAAACGTGCGCGCGTGCTCGGAACCCGTACCACGAAGTTGCGGTAGACGTCCTCCCCGGCCGCCGGCAGCGGGTAGGGCGCGTCCATGGTGACGACCAGATCCGGCGTGTCGCGCATCCAGCCGCCCGGCCAGGAGGGCGGTTCGGGCGCTCGATCGGGGTCTCCCTCGGGAGCGCCCGCCGCGACCCAGCGCTGGATGAGGTCAATCTGGTCCCCGCGGAGGCGCCGCTCGCCCAGGAAGCGCGCCACGCCGGGCGCGGGCTTCCACGGCGGCATGACTCGACGCTGCGTAACGATCGCGACCATCCGGGCGCGAGCGCGGACCTCGGCGTAGGTCGAAAGGCTGAACGGGGCGACCGCATCCGGCCGGTGGCACGAGACGCAGTGCTCGTTCAGAATCGGGGCGATCTGTCCGTTGTAGGTGACGGCACGCGCCCCCTGTTCCTGCGCGGCGGCAATCGAGGCCGACGCGGACCAAGCCAAGGCGATTGCAGCGGCTCGACCGTACGCCACGAGGGCGGCTCGCAGGGACTTCATGGTGCACGTTCGGCTCGCCGCCGCCTCGCCCGGAAACCCCCGCCGGACGGCTCCGCTTCCGCCCAAGCAATCCCCGCCGGTCGTCCGCACCGTTCGTCGGCGCGAACGACTGGCCCTATTCTGCCACGGTGAAGGGCCGGCGAAGTACAGTCGCGTCTCGGGCACGGCGAATGGAGGGCCGGGATGTACCAGGTCGACGCTGTCGCGGCGCTGCGACAGACCATGCGGACCCTGCGGGGCCGGCGTTTCTGGCCGCACGTCAGCCGCAACGTCGTGGCGCTCGGGTTCACGAGCCTCCTGACGGACGTCTCGTCCGAGATGGTGGCGACCGTGCTGCCGATCTACCTGGTGCTGTACCTGGGCCTCACGCCGCTGCAGTTCGGACTGGTCGACGGCCTGTACCACGGCATGACCGCCCTCCTGCGGCTGGCCGGGGGCTTCGCTTCGGATCGCACGCGACGCGACAAGGAAGTGGCGGCGGTCGGCTACGGCACCTCGGCGCTGTGCCGGATCGGACTGCTGGGGGCGGGGGGCGCCTGGCCGATTATCGCGGCCATCGTCGCGGTGGACCGCGCCGCGAAGGGGCTGCGGGCGGCGCCGCGCGATGCGCTGATCTCGCTGAGCAGCGGGCGCGCCGGATTGGCCACCAGCTTCGGCGTCCACCGTGCGCTCGACAGCGCGGGCGCGATGCTGGGCCCGCTCGTGGCGCTCGCGATCCTGTCGGCCGCACCGGACGCCTACGACCTGGTCTTCGTCGCGAGCTTCGCGGTCGCCGTCGTCGGTTTCGGCGTCCTCTGGCTGTTCGTCCGGAGCGCGCGCGGCCTGGCGCTGGACCGGGGCGCGACGCTACGGCCCGGCCGGGCGATCCGCTCCCTGCTGGGGACGCGCGGGTTCGGCGGACTGGCCTGCGCAGGAACGCTGCTCGGACTGGCCACCGTCAGCGACGGCTTCCTCTATCTGGTTCTGCAGCAGCGCACCGGACTGAACCCGGGCTTGTTCCCGCTCCTCTACGTCGGCACCGCGGGCAGCTTCCTGCTGCTGGCGCTGCCGGCCGGGATGCTGGCGGACCGCTTCGGCCGCCGCACGACGTTCATCGCCGGACACGGCGTACTGGTGCTGGCCTATCTGATCGCCCTTCCCGAGGAAGTGTCGGTCGGCAACCTGGCGGTCTGCGTCCTGCTGCTGGGTGGCTACTACGCGTTGACGGAAGGTGTGCTGATGGCGCTGGCGAGCGCGATGCTGTCCGCCGACGTGCGCGGCACGGGCCTCGCCCTGCTGACCACGATGACCAGTCTTGGACGGCTCGCCGCTTCCATCGCCTTCGGCGCGGTGTGGGCCGGGTACGGTTCCACGGCGGCGCTGACCGGGTTCGTGGTCGCGCTCGTCGCCGCCACCGGTCTGGCGGCGGTGACGCTCGCGGGAAGCCGCTCGGATGTACAATTTCGGCCCTGAACGGAGCGGTATCGTCTGGCCGAGGGTGGATGGATCACAGACGCTTGCCTTCCGGCGGGAACTCGAGCGGCGCCGGGACCGACACGGCGCCCCGGTCTTCGAACGCCGCGCGGTTCCTCGTGCTGTGCCTGCTCTGCGCCCTGCTGACGGGCGCGTACGCCTGGTTCACGCTCGCGCGCTCGGCCGACAGGGCCGGCGGGAGCAGCCTGCCCCCGATCTCCGGATCGCTCGACGCGGGGCCCGACCGATCCGACCCGGTCTCACCCGAGACGCTCTCGGCCGTACGGGTGGTTGCGGAGGAAACGAGCGCCGGTGCAGAACGCCTTGCGGAGCGGGCGGCGGGAGCGACCCCAGCGACCCCGGCTGCATCGCCGAGCACGGCCGGCGCGGCAGATGCGGACCCCTCCCGCGAGGACGCGAAGGCGGCGGAGAGGTTACCGGACGCCGACAAGCCCGTTGCGACCGAGCGACCGCCGCGGGTCGCCGAAACCGAATCGGAGGAGCGCGCGGATCCGCCTCCCGGTCGCCGCTTCCTCGTCCGCCACACCGGGCTCGATCGGAGTCACGGCTTCCTGGCCGTGGAGACCGGGCTGCCCGGCGAGCGCACGCGCGAGGCCACGCCCCTCATGTGCCACCGTCTCCACTTCGCCGCCGGTCGCGGCTCGTGCCTGATGGTGGAGCGCCAGTTCTTCACGACCTACACCGCCGTGCTGTTCGACGCGGGCTTCCGGCCGCGGCATCGGATTCCGCTCAATGGCATCCCGAGCCGCACGCGCGTCTCGCCCGACGGCCGTCACGCCGCGATCACGGTCTTCGTATCGGGTCACTCGTACGCGGACAGCCTCTTCTCCACCGAGACCAGCATCGTCGACACCGACACCGGCGGGCTGATCGTCGCGAACATGGAGGAGCTTCCGGTCGTACGCGACGGACAGCCGTTCTACTCGCTCGACTTCAACTTCTGGGGCGTGACGTTCGCAGCGGACGGCGACCGCTTCTTCGCCACCCTCGGCACGGGCGGGGTGATGTACCTGGTCGAGGGCAGCCTCGCGGACCGCGCCATGCGGGTGGTCACAGACGGGATCGAATGCCCGGCCCTGTCGCCCGACGAGACCCGCGTCGCCTTCAAGAAACGGATGCCGGGCAGCGCGAGGGCCCACTGGCGACCGCACGTGCTCGACCTGGAGACGCTGGAGGAGACCGCGCTGGCCGAGGACCGCAGCGTGGACGATCAGGTCGAGTGGCTCGACGACAACAGCATTCTGTACGCCCTGCCGGAAGCGACCGGATCGCCGATTGCGGACGTGTGGGTGCTCCCCGCCGACGGCAGCGGCGGGCCGGAGGTCTTTCTCGAGCAAGCGTCTTCGCCGACGGTTCTGCGCAGCGGCGCGTCGGTCGACACGAGGATCACCACGGACGGATGAGAGGAGACACCCGATGGCCGCCACCCGGATGCGCGCGTGCGTTCTCGTTCCAGCCGCGGCGCTCGCCCTTGCAGCCCTGACCGCCGCGAGCGCAGCGGCGCAGGTCGCGCAGCAACGCTCCACCGAGGTGCCGGAGATGCTCCGCGAGCGCGGCATCGTCGGCTACGCCGATCGCCTGAGCGTCCAGCCGGGCGAGACCATCCGGTTCATGGTCAGCAGCGAGGAGCCGGAGTACCGAGCCGACATCGTGCGGCTGATTCACGGCGACGCGAACCCGAACGGGCCGGGCTTCAAGGAGACGCTCGTCGAGACGCCGGTGAGCGGCGACTACGCGGGCCGGCGGCAGGAGTTGCCGTTCGGCTCGTACGTGGTGGTGCCGGACAGCCCGGCGCTGCGATTGGGCGGCAGCTTCACCGTCACCGCGTGGATCGCGCCGACCACGCCCGGCGTCTCGTTCGGCGAGCGCGCCGCGCAGGGAGTGGTCACCAAGTGGTCCGCCGGCGTCGCGGGCGG
This sequence comes from Acidobacteriota bacterium, assembly GCA_009861545.1. NCBI lineage: Bacteria > Pseudomonadati > Acidobacteriota > Acidobacteriota bacterium. The sequence continues at coordinate 37,272 of VXME01000133.1, forward strand.
CTATGGCGTGTTCATCGACGAGGAGGGCCGCCTCTCGCTCCGGCTCGGCAGCGCGAACGGCGCCGCCGAGACGCTGCACGCGGAGCCGCCGCTGCGCGCGTGGCGTTCGGCGATTCCCGGCGCGGCCAGGCCGCGGCCGCATGGCGTGCCCACCGCCTGGTACTTCGTGGCAGTGAGCTACGACGCCGACACCGGCCGGGTGGTCTTCGTGCAGCGTCCGCAGTCCAGGTTTCCCGGCGACGCGACGCGGGCCACGGTGGAACGCACCGCTGCGGTGCGCGGGGCCGGGCCGAACGAGCTGCCGCTGCTGATGGCGGCGCACTGGAGCGGAAACGGCGCGGCGCACGAGGCGGACGGACACTACAACGGCAAGATCGACAACCCCCGCGTCTACGCCCGCGCACTCGACGCCGCCGAGATCGACGCCATCGAGCAGGGAGAAGGACCGGACGACGCGCTGGCGGACTGGGACTTCGCCGCCGACATCGAGTCGGACGTCGTGAGCGACCGGTCGCCGCGCGGGCTGCACGGACGGACAGTGAACGCCCCCACCCGCGCCGTCACGGGGCACACGTGGAACGCCACGGTGATGGACTTCAAGCAGGCGCGCGACCAGTACGGCGCCATCTACTTCCACGACGACGATCTCGTGGACGCGGGCTGGGACGCCGGCTTCGAGCTGCGGGTCCCGGACGATCTCGCGAGCGGCATCTACGCGGCCCGGCTGCGGACCGGCGACAACGAGGACTACGCGCCGTTCTTCGTCCGGCCGCGGCGGGGCACTACGACGGCCCGCATCGCGTTCCTCGTGCCGACGTTCAGCTACCTCGCCTACGCCCGCACCGGCCGGGAGGGCGAGGGCCAGCTCAGCCTCTACTCCACCCACGCCGACGGCAGCGGCATCACCTACTCGTCGGCGCTGCGCCCGATCACCAACATGCGGCCGAAGATCACCACCCGCAATCCCTGGCAGTTCATGGCGGACACGCACCTGATCGACTGGTTCGACGCCAAGGGCTTCGCGGTCGACATCATCACCGACCACGACCTGCACCACGAGGGCCTGTCGCTGGTCGAACCCTACAACGTCGTTCTCACGGGGACGCACCCGGAGTACACGTCGACCGAGATGCTCGACGCCCTCGAGGCGTACCTGTCCGGGGGCGGACGCCTCATGTACATGGGCGGCAACGGGTTCTACTGGATTACCAGCCTCGATCCGACCGGACGGTACATCGAGGTCCGCCGCGCCCACGGCACCGAGGCCTGGCAGGGCGCGGCGGGCGAGCACTACCACGCCACGACCGGGGAGTTCGGGGGGCTCTGGCGCTTCCGCGGCCGGGCCCCGCAGCGGCTGGCGGGCACCGGATTCACCGCGCAGGGATTCGACCGCAACTCGCCGTTCCGGCGCATGCCGGGCAGCTTCGATCCGCGCGCCGCGTTCATCTTCGAGGGCCTGGACGAGAACGCGCTGATCGGCGAGCATCCGTCGCTGGTTCTGGAAGTGGGCGCCGCCGGGTCCGAGCTCGACCGCGTGGACTACGCGCTGGGATCACCCGCCCACACGCTGGTCCTGGCCCGGTCGTTCGGGCACTCGGACGCGTACCAGCACGTCGTCGAGGAGGTCAACACGTCGGACTCGCGGCAAGGCGGGACCGAGAACGTCCTCGTCTATGCGGACATGGCGTATCTCGAATACCCGAACGGCGGCGCGGTGTTCTCGACCAGCTCCATCGCGTGGAGCGGCAGCCTCTCCTACAACGACTACGACAACGACGTCTCGCGGATCACCGAGAACGTCCTGCGGCGGTTCGCCGCCGACGAGCCGATCCCCTGGCCCGGGGGCGCGGACGCTGCCCCATGAGCGAGGGCCACGATTTCGAGGTAGGCTCCGGCGCCCGGCGGCGTGCATCGTGACGATCCCGACACCCCCTCGGAGAGCCAGACCGACCCGGGGCCGAACTCCGATTCACTTGCCCTCATCACGAGCGGTACCTGGCGGTCCGTGCGGCAACGCTCGACGTATGATCGAGGGCGATGTCACGCAGTCATGCGGCGGCCGAAGAGCGACGCGCCGCGCGCGACTCGTGGCCCGTCAAGGCGTTCCGCCTCGGCGAGGAGCCCGGCGACGATCTCAGCGACCGGACCACCCCCGAAGAACGGATCGCCATGATGTGGCGGCTCGCCGTCGACGCATGGACCTCGGCTGGACGTCGCCTGCCGGCGTACACGAGAGACCGGATGCCGGGGCGGGTCATCCGCACGCCGCACACGTCGAGCCAGACCGATCCGGAACGTTGAACCCCGATTTTCTCGACTTGCTGGCCGCGCTGGTGCGAGCCGAGGCCCGGTTCCTGGTCGTGGGCGCACACGCCATGGCTGCGCACGGGGTTCCCCGCGCCACGGGCGATCTCGACGTGTGGGTCCAGGCCAACCCCGAGAACGCCGCGCGCGTCTGGGACGCGTTGATCGAATTCGGGCCGCCCGTGCGGGCACTCGGTCTGTCGAAAGCCGACCTGACCGCGCCCGGCGTGGTGTTCCAGATGGGCGAGCCGCCCGTCCGCATCGATCTTCTGACCTCGATCACGGGCGTGGACTTCGACGACGCGTGGTCGACCAGGAGCGTGCACCGCGTCGGAACGCTCGACGTGCCGTTCCTCGGGCGAACGGCGCTCCTGGACAACAAGCGCGCCGTTGCGCGGGCCAAGGATCTCGCCGACGTCGAGATCCTGGAGCGTCGCGAGCCGCAGGATGGTTGAGGCTCGTTCCAGGTCCGCGTTCCACGTTCCAGTCAGGTTCCAGAGCCGGCCGCGGCGAGCGAGTCCCGACGGGCGAGCGGACGTTCGTCGATCGGCAGGTGGATCACGGCGGCGGCGAGGCCGAGCGCGACGCCGGCCCACCAGACGCCGTCGTAGGACCCCGTCGTGTCGAAGAGCCACCCGCCCAGCCAGACCCCGAGGAAGCTGCCGAGCTGGTGGCTGAGGAAGACCACGCCGAACAGGGTGGCCAGGTAGCGCACCCCGAAGATCTGGCCGACGATCCCGGTGGTCAGCGGCACGGTCGAGAGCCACAGCACGCCCATGACGGCGGCGAAAAGGTAGATGACGGCGGCCGTCTTCGGCAGCAGCATCAGGGCCGTGATGGCGACGGCGCGCGAGGCGTAGATCGTGCTCAGCCCGCACTTCTTGCTCCAGCGCTGGCCGGCGGCGCCGGACGCGAACGAGCCGAGGATGTTGAACAGGCCGATGACCGCGATCGCGCCCGCCCCGACCGCGGCGGAGAGCCCGAGGTCGCGCACGTAGGCCGGAAAATGCACCGTGATGAAGGCGACATGGAACCCGCAGACGAAGAATCCGGTGGTCAGCAGCGCGTAGCCGCGGTGGCCGAACGCCTCCCGGAGGGCGGCGGGCAGCGATTGCTCGGCCGCCGGCGCCGCGCCGCGCACGGCCGGGGAGCCGGGCAGCACGAAGGCCAGCGGTGCGATCAGGAGGGCCGACCCGGCCAGGAACAGCAGCGCGGCCTGCCACCCGTAGGCGGAGATGAACGCCTGGCCCAGCGGCGAGAACACCACCTGCCCGGACGAACCCGCCGCGGTCCCCAACCCCAGGGCCAGCGAGCGCCGCTCCGGACCCACCACCTTCGCCATGGCCGCGAGCGCGAGGGAGAACGCGGTGAACGCCACCCCGACACCGACCAGGATGCCGGCCGTCAGGTGCAGCATGCCGGCGCTCTCGGCGGTCGTCATGCCCCAGATGCCGGCCGCGTAGACCAGCGCCCCCAGCGCCAACACCCGCGGCGAGCCGAAGCGGTCGCTGAGCGCGCCGGCGAACGGCAGGGCCACGCCCCACATGAGGTTCTGGACGGCCAGGGCCAGCGCGAAGGTCTCGCGCCCCCAGCCGCGCGCCGAGGTCATCGGCTCCAGGAAGAGCCCGAAGACCGAGCGCGCGCCGAAACCCAGCATGGCGATGGCGCACGCCGCCGCCATGACCAGGGCGGGCGTCCGCCAGCGCGGCGCATCGGGGCGATCCTGCGGAACGTTCGTGGAGCTGTCGATCAACGCGTTGCCTCGGGGGCGCGTCTGCAGGTCAGCCATTCCAAGGCTCTTCACACCATGGTCCGGCGTCCAACAACATATTCCCCGTGCATGTTAATCGCGCTTCAACATTCACGGTGAGTTCGACGTGATGGTTGTCACGGACGATCGCCGGCGGCCAGCTCCGCGTAGAGCGCGGCGTACTCGGCGGCGGTGCGGTCCACGGAGAAGTCCTGCGCCATGGCGTTCGCCACGAGCCGCCGCCACGCGTCCGGCCGGCCGAAGCAGTCGAGCGCCCGGTCGACGGCCCCGACGAGCGCCTCCGACGTGTAGTCCCCGAACAGGAAGCCGGTGCCCTCGCCCGTCGTTTCGTCGAACGGCGTCACCGAGTCCTTCAGGCCCCCGGTAGCTCGCACGATGGGGATCGTGCCGTAGCGCAGGCTGTAGAGCTGGTTGAGGCCGCTCGGCTCGTAGCGCGAGGGCATCAGGAACAGGTCGCTGCCCGCCTCGATGACGTGGGCCAGCTCCTCGTCGAAGCCGATGCGCGTGGCCATGCGGCGCGGGTGGCGGCGGGCGAATCCGGACAGCATCTGTTCATGACGCGGGTCGCCGGTGCCCAGCACCGCGATCTGCAGATCCCGCGACAGCAGCGCATCGAGGGCGCCGGCCACCACGTCGAGCCCCTTCTGGTCGACCAGCCGGGCGACCAGGCCGGCGAGCGGCGCGTCCGACGGCGGCAGACTCAGCCGCCGTTGCAGGTCGCGCTTGCAGTCGTGCTTGCCGTCGGGGGCCGCCGCGGAGTACCGCCGGGCGATGAAGGCGTCCGCAGCCGGGTCCCAGACACCGTAGTCGACGCCGTTCATGATCCCCGCCAGATCGCCTGCCCGCTCCCTGAACACGCCGTCGAGACCGCAACCCTGCTCCGGCGTCTTGACCTCCTCGGCGTAGCTGGGACTGACGGTCGTCAGGCGGTCCGCAAGGGAAAGGCCGGCCTTCAGGTAGCTGATGTTCCCGTAGAACTCGAAGTTCGGCCAGTAGTGCGCGGAATCCACCTGCAGACGGGGGAACACGCCGGCGTCGAACAGTCCCTGGTAGCCGACGTTGTGCACCGTGAACAGGGTGCGCGTGGAGGTCAGGGACGGGTAGCGCTCGGGTTGCAGCCGGAGGTAGGCCACCGCCAGGCCCGTCTGCCAGTCGTGCCCGTGCAGCACGTCCGGCGGATCGAGCCGGGCGAGCAGCCCGAGCGCGGCACGCGCGAAGCAGGCGAACCGGTCGGCGTTGTCGGCGTATTCCGTCCCGCCCCGGCCGTACAGGCCTTCGCGGTCGAAGAACCGGTCGACCCGGACGAAGCGGGCCCGCGCGCCTTCACCGCCGCCGCCCGCCAGGATCTCCACCTGTTCGATTCCGCCCGCGGCGGGAACCGAGAAGGCCATCCCGGTCGCAGCGACATCGCCGCGTTCGAGAACGCAGCGGTACGCCGGCAGGACGAGGGTCACGTCGAGCCCGCGACGCGCCAGCGCGGCAGCCAGCGAACCGACCATGTCGGCCAACCCGCCGGTCTTCGCGAACGGCGACGCCTCGGAGCTGACAATGGCAACGCGCATGCCCCAGCGCTTCCCTCGTCCCGGCAGGTCCGGGCGGACCGCCCCCGCGCACGCCGGTTCGCATGCGAGCGGACCGCAACGCCCGAGTCCTTTACGCAGGCTCGAAGAATAGTGTACAAGCGAACATCGTCGGCCCGAGAGGCCGGGATAGGATACGTCACCATGAGCTCGATCACTGCCGCAGGGGTGCGGGACGTACGCTACGAGCCCGAGGAGCAGCCGCCGCCCGCGCTCGCCCTCGGCCTCGGATTCCAGTTCGCGATGCTCACCGTGGCGGGTATCGTGCTGACGCCGGCCATCGTGGTGCGCGCCGCCGGAGGCAGCGAGGACTTCCTGTCGTGGGCCGCCTTCGCGGCGCTCGCGATCAGCGGCGTGACGACGGTGCTGCAGGCGGTCCGGGTCGGCAGGATCGGATCCGGCCACGTGCTGCTGATGGGCACTTCGGCCGCCTTCATCGCCGTGTGCGTCACCGCGCTCATCGATGGCGGGCCGGGGCTTCTCGCGACGCTGGTCACCCTCTCCGCACTGTTCCAGTTCGGGCTCTCGACCCAGTTGTCCCTGCTCCGGCGGATCCTCACCCCGACGGTGTGCGGCACCGTGATCATGCTGATCCCGGTGACCCTGATGCCGATCATGTTCGGGATGCTGGCCGACGTTCCGGAAGGCTCGCCGCCGGCAGCCGCCCCGACCAGCGTGATCGTGACCCTGATAGTGACGGTGGGGGTCACCCTGCGCGCCGCGGGCGTCGTCCGCCTCTGGGCCCCGGTCATCGGCATCGCCACCGGCTGCGCGGTCGCCGCCTGGTTCGGCCTGTACAACACGCAGCTCATCGCCGACGCCGGCTGGGTCGGGCTGCCGGCGGGAGGCTGGCCGGGCTTCGACCTGCAGTTCGGCGTCGCGTTCTGGTCGCTGCTGCCGGCCTTCGTGTTCGTGACGCTGATCGGGGCCATCGAGACGATCGGCGACGGCGTAGCCATTCAGCGCGTCTCGCGGCGGAAGCCGCGCGCCACCGACTACCGCGTGGTGCAGGGTGCGGTCACCGCCGACGGCGTCGGCAACCTGCTGTCGGGCCTCGCGGCGACCGTGCCCAACACGACCTACTCGTCCAGCGTCTCGGTTACCGACATCACCGGCGTCGCCTCCCGCATGGTCGGCGTCTACATCGGCGCCGTCTTCATCGTGCTGGCGTTCCTCCCCAAGTTCATGGCGCTCATCCTGGCGATTCCGGGTCCCGTGGTCGGGGCCTACACCATCGTCCTGATGTCCACGCTCTTCGTGCTCGGCATGCGGGTCGTGGTCGAGGACGGCGTCGACTACCGCAAGGGCGTCGTCGCGGGCGTCGGCTTCTGGATCGGCCTCGGGTTCCAGAACGAGCTGATCTTCGCCGACGCGCTCGGCGCCTGGAGCGGACTGCTGGGCAACGGCATGACCGCCGGCGGCCTGGCCGCGATCCTGATGACGCTGTTCCTCGAGCTGTCCAGGTCGCGGCCGCACCGCCTCCGGACCGCCCTGAACGCGGACGCCTTCCCGGCCATCGACAAGTTCCTCACCGAGTTCGCCAAGACCCGGCGCTGGAGCGCGGGGATGACCGACCGGCTCCGCGCGGTCGGCGAGGAAACGCTGCTGACCCTCGTCCGGCAGGACGAGGAAGGCGGCGGCGAGGAACGCCGCCTGCAGATCAGCGCCCGCCACGACGGGCGCGCCGCGGAGCTGGAGTTCGTGGCCGCGACCGACGAGTCGAACATCGAGGATCGCATGGCGGTGCTCGGGGACCGCGGGGCGGGCCACGCGGCCGAGCAGGAAGTCTCGCTCCGACTGCTGCGGCACCTGGCTTCATCGGTGCGCCACCAGCAGTATCACGAGACCGATGTGGTGACCGTCCGCGTGGAGGCGTCGCTGTAAGCTGATCGGATGGCGGCGCGCGTACAGCCGGGCGATTCACCGTTTCTCACCGACTTCGACCTGCATCTCCTCGCCGGCGGCACCCACTACCGCAGCTACGACAAGCTGGGCGCGCACCTCGCCCGACAGGACGGCGCCGACGGCGTGCACTTCGCGGTCTGGGCGCCCAACGCCCGCGCGATCTCCGTCATCGGCGACTTCAACGCGTGGGACGCGGCGGCGCACCCGATGCGGCTGCGAGCCGAGGCGGGGATCTGGGAGACGTTCGTCCCGGGGGTCGGGAGCGGCGCCCTCTACAAGTACGAGGTCTCGCCGGGGGTCGGCGCTGTGGTGCAGAAGGCCGACCCGTACGCGTTCGCGGCCGAGATGCGCCCCCGCACCGCGTCGCGGGTCTGGGAGCTGTCCGGCTACGCGTGGGGCGACGACGACTGGATGACCTCGCGGGCGGCCCGCAATGCGCACGATGCGCCGATCGCGGTCTACGAGGTGCACTTGGGCTCGTGGATGCGCGTCCCCGGCGCAGGCGGCTGGCTGACCTACCGCGACATCGCCGGCCGGCTCGCCGACCACGTCGCGGAGCTCGGCTTCACGCACGTCGAGCTGTTGCCCGTCGCCGAATACCCGCTCGACGAGTCCTGGGGCTACGGAACGCTCGGCTACTTCGCGCCGACGAGCCGTTTCGGCACGCCGCAGGAGTTCATGGAGCTGGTGGACACGCTGCACCGGCGCGGCATCGGCGTCCTCGTGGACTGGTCTGCCGCGCACTTCCCGAAGGACGCCCACGGTCTGGCCCGCTTCGACGGCACCTGCCTGTACGAGCACGCGAACCCGCGGCAGGGGGAGCATCCCCACTGGGGCTCGCTGATCTTCAACTACGGCCGCCGCGAGGTCGGCAACTTCCTCATCTCGAGCGCGCTCTTCTGGTTCGAGAAGTACCACCTCGACGGCCTGCGGGTGGACGCGGTCGCCTCGATGCTCTATCTCGACTACGGGCGCGAGGCCGGCGAATGGGTTCCGAACGCCCGCGGCGGGAACGAGAACCTGGACGCCGTCGGCTTTCTGCAGCACCTGAACGCCCGTGTCTACGCGGAGCACCCCGGCGTCATGATGGTGGCCGAGGAATCGACCGCCTGGCCGGCGGTCACCCGCCCGACGGACGCCGGCGGGCTCGGATTCGGCTTCAAGTGGAACATGGGCTGGATGAACGACACCCTCCAGTACATGTCGAAGGACCCGGTCCACCGCGGCCACCACCACGACGCGCTCACGTTCAGTCTGGTCTACGCCTTCAGCGAGAACTTCATCCTGCCGCTCTCGCACGACGAGGTCGTGCACGGGAAGGGATCGCTGCTCGCGCGCATGCCGGGCGACGAGTGGCAGCGGCACGCGAACCTGCGGCTGCTGTACGGCTTCATGGTCGGGCATCCCGGCAAGCAGCTCCTCTTCATGGGCGGCGAGATCGGACAGGAGAGGGAATGGACGCACGCCGAGAGCATCGACTGGCACCTGCTGGAGAGGCCGCTCCACGGCGGTCTGCGCACGTGGGTGCGCGACCTGCATCGGCTCTACCACGGCGAGCCGGCCCTGTACGAGCTCGATGCGGAGCCGGCCGGCTTCGAGTGGATCGACTGCGACGACCGCGGCAGCAGCATCCTGAGCTTTCTCCGCCGCGGCCGCGCCGGCGATCCGCTCGTAGTCGTCTGCAACTTCACCCCGGTCGCGCGGCACGACCACCCGGTCGGCGTACCACACGGCGGTGTATGGCGCGAACGGCTCAACAGCGACGCCCCGTGCTACGGCGGCGGCGGTGTGGGCAATGGCGGGCCCGTCGTCGCCGGGGAGGCATCATCCAACGGACGCCCGTTCTCCCTGCGGCTCACGCTGCCGCCCCTCGGCGTGCTATTCTTGAAGCAGGACTGACGGTCACCCGCTGGCGCTCCCTTCCCGGACAGCTCTGGTTTCAGGACAGGTCAGCTCGGCAAGAGCGTGCGTGGCTCGTCGATCACGGCCGGAAACGCCGTGATCGAGATCCGGCACAGGAATGTCGCATCGGTTGGTCGTTCGGACATTGTTGTGGTTTCTTGCGCGGCCGTTATGCGCCGCACGGCCCGGTACCACAGACCGTATCTGCTTGACAGGGCGGATGTTCCGGACTTCGGGCTGCCGGTTGCCGGGTGGCGGCACGACTCTTGCTGCCCGGCACTGTCGTCGGGGCGGCTCGAACGCTTTCGCATACGTACGGGTTTAACAGGAACGGAACGGGCGCGACATTTCCCGGACATCCGGCGTCGGTAGTCTTGTGAAGGAACTCGAGGGGTTTATGGCGAAACGAACGACGCAGTCGACAGGAACCGTCAAGCGCACGCGGAAGACCGCTCCGCGGAAAACCACCCGCCGCACGGCGGCCAGGCCGGTCGAGGCGGCCGCGCCCGCGAAAGCGGCAACCGCCGCCCGGGCAGTCGAAGCAGCCGGCGCGATCGAGGCGGGGACGCTCGAGCCGACCGACGCGCAGATTGCCGAGCGCGCCTACTTCCTGTCCCTCGAACGACAGGGGCCGGGCGGTCCCCTCGACGACTGGCTGCAGGCGGAGCGCGAGCTGCGGAACGGGTCCGAGTCGGGCTGAGTTCATTCGTACCGCTTGAACGCGGGCGGGGCGACGGGAACCGGGCCACGACAATTGTGTGGTCCGTCGCGTTGCCTGCAACACGATTGTTGAATTGCGCGGCCTTATCCCGGCAGACACGGGAACGAGAAAAGGCGGAAGGTAGGGAAGCAATGATGGCATCCATGGCACAACCGATGGCGGTCGTGCTGGCCGGCGGCGATGGTATGCGTCTGCGGCCGCTGACCGAGCGCTGGCTCGGCCGGCACGTTCCGAAGCAGTACTGCACGTTCGCGGGGACGCGCTCGATGCTCGACCACACGCTCGACCGGGCGGCCCGCCTGTGCGAGCCGAGCCGCATCCTGACGGTCGTCGGGCGCCACCACCGCGACGTGCTGCGCGGTCGAGCCCCGCGTGCCACCGACGGGACGTTCGTCGAGCAGCCGGCCAACCTCGACACGGCGCCGGGCGTGCTCCTCGGGCTGGTCCACGCGATGCATCGCGATCCGGACGCGACGCTGGTCATCCTCCCCTCCGATCATTTCGTGTATCCGGAGTGGCGGTTCGTGGCGAACGTGCAGGCGGCGATTCAGGCCGCCGAGCGACTCGGCAACCGAATCCTCCTGCTGGGCGCGGCGCCCACCGACATCGAGGACGAGTACGGCTGGATCGTCCCGTCCGACGATCTCGGACGCCAGCCGGCGCACCGCGTATTCGCCGTGGAGTCCTTCGTCGAGAAGCCGGCGCCGGCGGAAGCGGCCCGGCTCTGCGAGCGCGGGGCCCTGTGGAACACGCTCGTCCTGGTGGCGCGCGCCCGCACCCTGTGGGAGCTCGCGTGCGAGCGGCTCCCGGGCCTGACCCCGTTCTTCTCCGTGCTGCAGGCGGCCATCGGCACGCGGCGGGAGGCGCGGGTGCTCGACGAGGTGTACGAGACCATGCCGCGGGTCAACTTCTCCTCGGAGCTGCTCGAGCGGGCGTCCGACCGCATCGCCGTGCAGTCGCTCGACGGCGTGATGTGGAACGACTGGGGGCAGCCCGCGCGCATCGTCGAGTCGCTGCTGGCCATCGGCCGGCAACCCGCCTTCAGCCTCCGGCTGCTGCAGGACGAGCTGGAAGCCTGCGCCGAAGGCGTGTCGCGTCAGCGAGACTCCCAACGCGACGGCAGGTCGCGCGACTTCCGTCCGCGGGCGGCGGCCGGCGCCGGAGCCGCGCGCGAAGCCGCGGTGAGCTGACTGCAGGCCCGGAACGGCGGCGCCCCGGGGAGCGTTCCCCCGCCCCCCGGCGCCGCCGTCCATCCCGTCTCCGGGTCCATTCGGGCACGCGTACGCCCCGCCTTGACGACGCTGCTTCGTGTCCACGACGATCCGGGTACACTTCCGCCCCACGGCGCTTCCGGCGAGGTATGCCCCTGACCACACGACATGTCGACCCCACGGAAACCCTGACGGCCGGCGTCCGGCAGCTTCAGACCCGGATGGGCGTGGACGTCTGCTCCATATACCTGCTCGAATCGGACCGCACCCACCTCGTTCTGGCCGCCACCGTCGGCCTGCGCCCGGAGAGCGTCGGGAAGGTCCGGATGGAGCTCCACGAGGGTCTGGCGGGACTGGTCGCCGAGCAGTTGCGGCCGATCGAGGTGCCGAACGTCAAGCGGCACCCGCGCTTCAAGCACTTCGCCGAGGCCGGCGAGGATCCGTACTACGCCTTCCTCGGCGTCCCCCTGATCGATCGGGAGCTGCTGCAGGGCGTGCTGATCGTGCAGACCATCGAGGAGCGGAGCTTCTCGGACGACGAAATCGCGTCGCTGCTGCTGGCCGCCGGTGAAATCAGCCCCATCGTCGCGCAGGTTCGCGAGCGCGATCAGTCCATCGGGCCACTCCAGCGGCGACTCTGGGCGCTCGCGCGGAACATGTGGTGGAGCTGGGACGCCAGCGCCATGAGCCTGTTCCAGGACCTCGATCCGGCGCGCTGGGAAGAGCTGGGCCGCAACCCGGTGGCGCTGCTGTCGGAGATGCCGCTCGACGATCTGGACGAGCGCATCGGCGATCTCGCGCTGGCCCACCGGATCAACCACACGTTCCGGCGGCTGCAGGAGTACCGCGAGCGTCCGTCGACCTGGGGAGACACGCACGCCGGGGTGCTGCGCCGCCAGCCGGTTGCCTACTTCTCCGCCGAGTTCGGGATTCACGAGTCGCTGCCGATCTACTCGGGCGGGCTGGGCGTGCTGGCCGGCGACCATATCAAGAGCGCCTCGGACCTCGGGGTCCCGCTCGTCGGCGTGGGTCTGTTCTACGGCCAGGGCTATTTCCGGCAGCGCCTCGACGCCTCCGGCTGGCAGCAGGAGGAGTACGCGGAGGTCGACGTCGCCAGGCTGCCGCTGGAGCCGGCGGTGGACCCGGACGGCGACGCGATCGCGCCGGAGATCGAGACCGGCGGCGGCATCCTGCGCGCCCGGGTGTGGCAGGCGGCCGTCGGCCGGCGAATCCTGCTGCTGCTGGACTCGGACGTCGAGGGGAACACGCCGGAGGACCGCGCGCTGACCGCGCGGCTCTACGGCGGCGATCTGCGGGTCCGGCTCCGCCAGGAGCTGCTGCTCGGCATCGGCGGGCTGAAGGCGCTGCACGCACTGGGCATCGTGCCGGGCGTCTTCCACCTGAACGAGGGCCACAGCGCCTTCGCGGTGCTGGAGGCGGTCCGGCACTGCATGGAGCGCGAGGGAGTGGACTTCGAGACGGCGGTCCGGCAGGTGGCCCGCCGCACCGTCTTCACGACGCACACGCCGGTCCCGGCCGGGCACGACCGCTTTCCGTCCGACCTCATCGACGAACACCTGGCGCCGCTCCGCGACACGCTCGGCATCTCGCACGAGCGGCTCATGAGCCTCGGGCGGGTGAATCCGGACGACGCCGGCGAGGAGTTCTGCATGACGGTGCTGGGACTCCGCGTGTCCCGGCGCGCCAACGCGGTGTCCTCCCTGCATGGCGACGTCACACGGCACATGTGGACGGGCCTGTGGGGCGACCGCCCGGAGGAGGACGTGCCGATCGGGCACATCACCAACGGCATCCACGTGCCGAGCTGGCTGGCGCCGCAGATGCAGCAGTTGTACGACCGGCACCTCCCCTCGGAGGTATCTCGGGAGGACGCGCTCCCGGAGATCTCGGCCGGCATCGAGACCGTGAGCGACGGGGCGCTGTGGGAGACCCACGTGGCTCTCAAGATCCGCCTTCTCGACGCCGTGCGCCGGCAGGTCCTGCGCGAGGCGGCGCGCCGCGGCGAGCCCGCGGTCGTCCTGGAGCAGTTGTCCCACGCGCTGAGCCAGGACGCGCTGACCATCGGCTTCGCCCGCCGCGTCGCCACCTACAAGCGCGCCTCCCTGTTCCTGCGGGATCCGGATCGCCTGGCGAGCCTCGTCAACGACCCGCAGCGCCCCATCCAGTTCGTCATCGCGGGCAAGGGGCACCCGCGCGACGAGCCCGCCAAGGGCGTGCTGCGGCAGATCCACGAGCTGAGCCGGGACTCCCGCTTCCTCGGAAAGCTCGTCTTCCTGGAGGACTACGACATCAGCCTCGGCCGGCAGCTCGTCCAGGGCGTCGACGTCTGGCTCAACAACCCGCGCCGGCCCCAGGAAGCCTCCGGTACGAGCGGGCAGAAGGTCCTGCTGAACGGCGGCCTGAACCTGTCGGTCCTCGACGGCTGGTGGGCGGAGGCATACGACGGCGCGAACGGGTTCGCGATCGGCCGGGGCGAGACGCACACGTCGCCCGAGGCGCACGACCGGCGCGACGCGGAGGAGCTGCTGCGGGTGCTAGCCGATGAAGTCGTGCCGCTCTTCTACGACCGCGACCCGGACGGCGTGCCCCGCGCCTGGACGGCCCGCATGAAGCGGGCCATCCATACCCTGGGCTGGCGCTTCAACGCCGACCGGATGGTGATGGACTACGTGCGGCTCTGCTATCTGCCGGCCGCCGGCGGCCTGTCGAGCGACATGCAGCGCCGGTGACCGGAGCGGCCCGTCAGGCCCGGGAGCCCGGCCTGGAGCGGTGGAGGACGCCGGGCACGGCCTTCACTTCCGGGATCCGCATGAGCCGTTCGAGCGCGTAGCGCGCGCGGCGCCGCCAATTGGGGTGCTGCCGCGGTCCCGTGCCCGGGACATTCTGCGGGTTCACCTCCAGCCACAGATCCTCCAGATTGACGATCACCATGCCTGCCTCGCTACGGGCGAGCCGGTCGAGGCAGGCGCGCAGGAGGTCGAGATCCGCGGCATCCGGCGCGACCGAGGTGTCGGTCGCCGGTTGCACGACCCGTTGCAGGGCGTCGCGCAGCGCGAAGATCTCATCCTGCCGGCGAAGGTGTTCCTCCGCAGCGCGGCCGGCGTCGAGGATGCCGCGCTCGACGCGCTCGTCGATGTCGCGGCCTGCGAGAAACCCCGCGAACGTCGGCGTGTCGTGGGTGTTCACGCAGGCGAATGCCCGGCGGGGAACGCGGGCGAGCGGGTCCGCGGCGCCCGGTGCGATCCCGAATTGCGCGACGTGGAGCTGCGCCAGCCCGTGCCGCGACAGCGCCGCGTTCACGGTGCGGGGGACGGTCCCGAGGTTCTCCCCCACCACCCGGGTCCGATGGCGATGGGACTCCAGACAGACGATGGCGAAGAGCTCGTCGGCGGGATTGCGCACGTAGGCGCCGTCGGCGGCGGAGGCGCCGCGCGGAATCCAGAACAGCCGGTGCAGGCCCATCACGTGGTCGAGCCGCACCGCCGTCGCGTGCGCCATCTGATGCGCCAGACCCGCCCGGAAGTACGCGTACCGATCCTGCCGCGCCGCCTCCGGGTGCGGCGCCGGGGCGCTCCAGTCCTGACCGTCCGCGAACAGCGGGTCCGGCGGCGCGCCGAGCGCGGCGCCGCGGGCGAACAGGGCGGGGCGTCGCCAGACGTCGAACCCGTCCGGATGCACGCCGACCGGCACGTCGAGATAGAGACCGACGCCCCGCGCGCCGGCGTCGTGCGCGAGTCGTGCGACCTGCCGCGCCGCGGCCCACTGCGCGTAGAGGTGGTAGCGGACGGCGTCGCGATCGACCGCCTCGACGCGAATCTGCGCGGGCGGCAGCGCCGCCGGCCACGCCGGCCAAGGCCGCTCCAGCCGCTCGCCGATCGCGCGGAAGGCCGCGTACTCCTGCGCGACGGGATGCCGCTTCGCCCAGGCCCGGAAGTCCTCCCGGACTCTACCGGGGCGCTCCTCGATCGCGCGGGCCAGCGACTCGAGCACCTGCCGGCGGAGCGCCATCGCCTTCCGGTAGTCGACCAGGGGGGCGGCACGCAGGACGCCGATCCGGCGGCGAAACGCCCTCGACGCCACGAGTCGCCTGGCCGGCTCGCACGGTTCGAACTCGGGCAATCGCCGCGGATCGACGTGCAGCTCGTTCCAGAACAGGCGGCTCACGGGAAGATAGGGGCTCGGCTCGAACGGGCACTCGCCGAGAAAGGCGGCCAGCGCGGGCAGCAAGCCGACCGCCCGGCCGCCCCGCGCGCCGACCCACCTGGCCAGCGCGTCGAGGTCGGTGAAGTCGCCGACGCCCCAACTGTTCGCCGAGTGCACCGCGTGGAGCGGCAGGAAGGCGCCCCACGAGCGCTCGCCGTCGTCGTAGGCCCGCACGGGTGCGGCCACGACCAGCGCGCTCCACGTTCGATTCCCGATCTCGACGTGCAGATCGTGGTAGCCGTCGGGCAGCCGCCGGGGAAGCGGCGACCGGCGGGCGGCGTAGCGCTTGCCGTCCACGGTCGCGGACTCGATGACCCGCGCCCGGCCGGAACGGATCGTCCACGAGCGCGTCCGGCCATCCTCCAGCCGCAGCCGGCAGCGTGCGAGGAGGCCGCGGGCCGTCTCCGGCGTGCGCAGCAGGAAGTCGCCGCCGCGCCCGTTCCAGGCGACCAGCACCGGCTCGACCGGCCGCGACCACATCGCGCGGCGACGCGCCTCGGTCGCCGCGGCGAGGTCGCGCGGACCGAGCGACGCGAGCGGCGCGCCGAGCGTCTGGAGCAGGGCCAGGATCGACTCGTGCGAGGCGCGTCGCCGGACGCCGCAGCCGTCGGTGTACGCCGCCTGGATCCCGTGGAGCCGGGCCAGCCGGTGCAAGGTGGGCCGCAACCCCATGCCGTTCACCGGGATACGACGAGCACGGCCACGGCGCGGGCAGCGAGCGGATAGGCGTCAGCGCCGCGAAACCCGGCCGGAGGAGTACGCGGCGCTTCCGTGTCGATCATGCGCGTCCACGACGCGCCGCGCCCCGGCCCCGGCAGCGTGAACGGAACTTCGCGGTCGTGCGCGTTGAAGAGCATCAGCAGGGTGTCGTCGACGATGCGTCCGCCGCGGTCGTCCGTCTCGTCTATCGCATCCCCGGCCAGGCGTACGCCCACGCATCTCGCCTGTTCCCGCTCCCACGCCTCGTCCGTCATCTCGCGGCCGTCCGCGTCGAACCAGGTCAGGTCCTTGGCCGTGCCGGGTCGGGTGCTGCGCCCGCGCAGGAAGCGCCGACGACGGAGCACCGGGTGGTCGAGGCGGAACCGGATCATTTTCCGCACGAAGGACAGCAACTCGCGTTCGGCCGGCCCGAGGTCCCAGTCGAACCAGCTCGTCTCGTTGTCCTGGCAGTAGGCGTTGTTGTTGCCGCCCTGCGTGCGCCCCAGCTCGTCGCCGCCGCAGAGCATCGGCACACCCTGCGAGAGCAGCAGCGTGGCGAGGAAGTTGCGCTTCTGGCGCGCCCGCAGCGCCCGAATCCCGGGATCGGATGTGTCCCCCTCCACCCCGCAGTTCCAGCTCAGGTTGTCGTCTGATCCGTCTCGGTTCGATTCGCCGTTCGCCTCGTTGCGCTTCTCCTCGTAGCTGACCAGGTCGTCGAGCGTGAACCCGTCGTGCGCGGTCACGAAGTTGATGCTCGCCGAGGGCCGCCGCCCATCCTGCTCGTACAGATCGCTGCTGCCCGCCAGCCGCGTCGCCAGGTCGGCCACCTGCCCCTCGTCGCCGCGCCAGAAACGGCGCACGGTGTCGCGGTAGCGGCCGTTCCACTCCGTCCACGGGACCGGGAAGTTGCCGACCTGGTAGCCGCCGGCGCCGAGATCCCAGGGCTCGGCGATCAGCTTGACCTGCGAGAGCACCGGGTCCTGGTGAATGATGTCGAAGAAGGCGCCGCGCCGGTCCACCTCGTACAGCTCGCGGGCGAGGGCGCTGGCCAGGTCGAAGCGGAAGCCGTCGACGTGCATCTCGAGCACCCAGTACCGCAGGCTGTCCATGATCAACTGCAGCACCCGCGGATGGAGGACGTTGAGCGTGTTGCCGCAGCCGGTGAAGTCCTGGTACTCGCGGGCGTCCTCCGGCTGGAGGCGGTAGTAGGAGCGGTTGTCGATGCCTCGCAAAGACAGCGTCGGCCCCGCGCGGCCGCCCTCCGCGGTGTGGTTGTAGACCACGTCCAGGATCACTTCGAGCCCGGCGCCGTGCAGCCGGCGCACCATCGTCTTGAACTCCGCCGCGGCACGGTCCGGGGCCGTCGCGAACCGCACGTCGGGGGCGAGGTAGGCCAGCGTGTCGTAGCCCCAGTAGTTCATCAGGCCGGCCCGCACCAGACGCCGCTCGCTGGCTGCCTGGTGGACCGGCAGCAACTCCACGGCGGTCACGCCCAGGTCGGTGAAGTGGCGGACCGCCGCGTCCGATGCCAGTCCCAGGTAGGTGCCGCGAAGCCGCACGGGAACGTCGGGATGTCGCGCCGTGAAGCCCTTGACGTGCAACTCGTAGATGACCGTCTCGTGCCACGGAATCCGCGGACGCTGGTCGTCGCCCCAATCGAAGGCCGGATCCAGCACGGCAGCCAGCGGCGCGAACGGCGCGCTGTCGACCGGGTCCGCCGTCAGGTCGCCCCCGGGACCGGCGACGGGATAGCCGTGGACCGCGTCGTCCCAACGCAGGGTCCGGCCGGTCCGCTTGGCGTAGGGATCGAGCACCACCTTCGCCGGGTTGAAACGGTGCCCGGCGCGCGGGTCGTACGGGCCGCTCACCCGGTAGCCGTACAACTGCCCCGGCCGTACGCCGGCCAGGTAGCCGTGCCACACGAAATCCGTCCGCTCCGGGAGGGGAAGACGCGTGGTCTCTCGCGTCGCGTCGGGGCCGTCGAAGAGGCACAGCTCCACCTTCTGGGCATGCTCCGAGAAGATCGAGAAGTTGACGCCCTTCCCGTCCCAGGTCGCGCCGAGCGGGTAAGGCTTGCCGGGCCGGAACTTCATGTCGCCGCGACGATTCCGGCCCCCTGCCGCCGTACTACTCCGGCGGCGCGAATGCCACCAGTTCCTGGCTGGCCCCCGACCCGGTGGCAATGAGCACGAACTGGCGGCCGGTCCCGGTCCGATAGGTCATCTGGACTCCTCGCTCCGGCCCACCGCCGCTAGCGGCCGTCGTAGATGAGCCCGACGATCTGCTCCACCCGGGCGGCCGGCGCCTGGAAGTCGCCGTACCGCTCCGGCACCGAGTAGGCGGCCACCGTCTCGGCAACGCTTCGCCCGGCTGCCGCCCCCTCCTGCGCGCGGGTCAGCAGGTCGTCGTAGAACGCCGCGTAGTCGACGAGATCGTCCCAGGTCAGCGGGTCGTCGTTGTGCCCCGGGATGATCGTGTCGACGTTCCGGATGGCGTCGACGGCATTCTGCAGCGTCGCGCCGAACTCGGTGGCACTGCCGTTCGTGTTGTCGGCGTCGATGAACGGCAAGCCCTTGCGCGCCATCATGTCGCCGGTGTGCATCGCGCGGGCCTCCCGGAACACGACCCACGTGTCGCCGTCGGTGTGACCCCGCCCGAAGTAGTAGAGGTCGATCTGGTCGGGCCCGCTGAACAGCGACGTCCGGTTCTCGAAGGTGATCTTCGGCAGGTACCGGCTGTCGTCGCCGGTGAACGCCTCGCAGTTCTTGATGGAGCCGCCCTCGAATCCGGCCCCGTCGTCGCAGTCCGCGCTGGCCATGTGCGCCGCGGTGTTCTCGTGCACCACGAAGTCGACCGTGTCCGGGAACTCCGTGTTGGCGCCGCTGTGGTCCCAGTGCGTGTGGGTGTTGATGATCGTCGTCACCGGCTGGTCGGTGATCTCCCGCACCCGGGCCAGGATGTCCTCGCCGTAGCCGCGGATCTTGGTGTCGACCAGCGTCACCCCCGACCGGGTCACGAACACCGCCGTGTTGCCGCCGGTGCGCATCCCCTGCTCGGCCGGATCGGAGGTCAGCACGTACAGGTTCTCCGCAAGCTCCAGCGTACGGATGCGGAAGCGTTCCTGCCGCGCCTCGTTGGCGACGACGGCCACCAGGACGCCGACCACGGTCAGCGTCGTCAGGCAAAGCATGCGTCTCATCTCGATCGCCTCCTCCGTAAGCCGCCTATTGTGCCCGATCCGGTTGCAGAGGAGAGAACGGCCGCGGTTCAGCGGATCAGCCGCTCGAGCAGCAGGCTGGACAGATCCCGGCGGGCGTCGAGAACCGCCGTCACCTGGACCAGATCGACATCGTAGCGGTAGACGATGCGCCACGGTCCCTCCATCAGCTCTCGATAGACGGCCACGTCCACCGCCCTGAGCTCGGGAACGACTCGCCCGCGTTCCGGGAATTCGGAGAGCGTCCCGCAGCGACGTTCCACCTGCGCCAGCGCCGCCAGCGCTCGAGCCGGGCTCTCTTCTGCAATGAACGTGACGATTCGTTCGAGATCGAGCCTCGCGGTCTCCGTCCAACGGACCTCGAAGTCAGCCATCCGTGGTCGTCGTCAGGCGCTCCCGAATGCCCGCGAACACCTGAGCTTGCGAGGCGGTCCGCCCTGCCTGTATATCGGCCTCGCCCTGCACCATGAGCTTGAGCATGAGCAACGCGTTCCGCTGGCGCTCGTGCGCGTCGAAGTCCTGCACGACGGCGCTGGCGGCTCCGCGCTGCGTCAGGACGATCTGCTTCTCCGCAGCCTTCATCTCGGCGAGCATCCGTGCCGCCCTGGCCTTGAACTGGCTCAGACTGACAATTTCGGTCGGCATCGAAGCACCTCGAAAACGGTCCGAATTCAGGTCTGATGATAGCGCACCACCGGTGTCGGACGGAACGCATCGTCTCGAGGACCTCCTCGCGGGTCGGGTCGTGCTTCAGGAACGGTGCGGACTCGCTCGCCGGACGTCTCGCCAGGCCGGCGGCGTTCTCGTGCTGTCCATGGTTGTCGGTCGAGCGGGATCCGCCGGGGGGCCCGCCGGGAGTCGGTGGTTAACCCGGCGCCGCTCGATGCAACGGGGTTTGCCACCGGCTGCCGGGCTTGGGATCATACTCCCGCAAGACGAAAGCGGAGGCTCCCGATGCTCACTTCCATTCGCTTCTGCGCGGCGATCACGGGGGGCGCCCTGCTCGCCATCGCACTCTCGACCGCGGCCTGCGGATCGGGCACGGATTCGCCGGCCGGACCGAGCCCGACCGTCCAGCCGCCCGCAACGACCGAGCGCGACGCCCTGGTCGCCCAGTACGACGCGGCCGGCGGTCCGGACTGGACCGACACGACCAACTGGCTCAGCAGCGAGCCGTTGGGAACCTGGTACGGCGTCGAGGCCGAGGACGACCGCGTGACCAAGCTCGACCTGTGCGGTCCCGACGGCAACAACCTGCGCGGCACGATCGCGCCCGAGCTGGGAAGCCTGACCGCCGCCACCGACCTGCGCCTCTCGAACAACTTCCTGACCGGCACGATCCCGTCCACGCTGGGGAACATGACCGCGCTCGAGATCCTGCGCCTCTCCAACAACGCCCTGAGCGGTACCGTGCCCGCCGAGCTGGGAGACCTGACCAACCTCGTCGAGCTGAGACTGCATCGGAACCAGTTGACGGGCGAGCTTCCCCGGACCCTGATGGACCTGACGAACCTCAGGCGGCTGCGGATTGAGGACAACGCCGGGCTATGCGCGCCGGCGGACGCGGACGTGCAGGCGTGGCTGGGGTCACTGGACGAGTTCGAGAGCGACTGCGCCGCCGCGACGTCCGCGCGCGCCGACTCCCAGCGACGGCCGGCCGGCGGCGCGGCGGGGCCGGAGCACGGGCCGTTCGGACTCGCCGCGGTCCACGGCGCCTCCTACGCCCCCGGTCGCTGGCTGGTCGCCCGCACCGCGAATCCGATCGCCCGGCTGGGCGCGGGCGCGACCAGACCGCCCGAGTCGAGCCGCCGAGACGCCGATCCCGGTGGCCCGCCGCCGGGACTCGCGCACCCGGCCGCCAGCCGTCCCTGCGGCACGATCGGGTAACCTGTGCATTCCATGCTCCGAAGCGTTCCGATGTCCATCGCCTCCGCGGCACTGCTGGCGCTGATCGCCGGCGCAGCACCGGCCGCGGCGTCTCAGGCGGATGCCGCGCTCGCCGCGCGCTTCGCCGGCCTTGCCCTCGACTGCGTGCACCGCGAGTACCCCAACAAGATCGCCCACGTGCTCGACGGCGACGGAGACGCTCGGCCGCCCCGCGAGTTGACCCCGGCGTTCTACGGGTGCTACGACTGGCACTCGTCCGTGCACGGTCACTGGCTGCTGGTCCGGCTGGCGCGCCTCTATCCGGACACGGAGACGGCCGCGGCGGCCCGGGCGGCACTGGCGCGGAACCTGACCGTCGCCAACCTGCAAGGAGAGGCGGAGTACATGCGGGCGCCCGGGCGCGCCAGCTTCGAGCGGCCCTACGGGCTCGCGTGGCTCCTGCAGCTCGCCGCCGAGCTGCGCGAGTGGGACGATCCCGACGCGCGCCGCTGGCGGCAGGCCCTGTCGCCGATCGAAACCCTCGCCGCCGACCGGATCCGGGACTGGCTGCCTCGGCTGACCCATCCGATCCGCAGCGGCGAGCACTCGCAGACCGCGTTCGCGTTCGGGCTCATCCTGGACTGGGCCCGGAAGGCGGGCGACGACGGCATGATCGAGCTGATCGAGGGGCGAATCGCCGACTACTACGCCGCGGACTACGACTGTCCGCTGCGCTACGAGCCCTCCGGGCAGGACTTCCTGTCGCCCTGCCTGGCCGAGGCCGATCTCATGCGCAGGTTGACCCGGCCCGCCGAGTTCGCCGCCTGGCTCACCAGGTTTCTGCCGGGGATTCCGGAGGACGGCGCGGCCGACTGGCTCGATCCGGCGGTGGTCACGGACCCGACCGACGGCAAGCTGGTGCACCTCGACGGCTTGAATCTGAGCCGCGCCTGGATGCTGGAAGGGATCGCGGCCGGCCTGCCCGCGGCCGACGACAGGGGGTCTGCCCTCCTTGCTGCCGCTGCCGTGCACAGGACATCGGGTCTTGCCTCGGTCACCGGCGCCACCTACGAGGGCGGCCACTGGCTGGGCACCTTCGCGACGTATCTGATCACGCGCCGGGGGGTGGACTCGTCCGCCGCCCGGTGACCGGCCGCCCGGCATCGCGATCAGGTCCGGCGCTGTCTCGGCATCAGGGGTATCGACCGGTCAGACCCGGCACGCACTCGGTTCCCGGAGATCCCACTGCCCGGGAGACGGAGCGGCAACCGGGGGACGGACCGGCTCATTCGGCGGCGCCGCGCAGGATCTTCGCCGTCGAGATCGCCTGCCCCGCGTGCCGGGTGCAGTGTTCGGCGGCGTGGAAGATCAGGCCGAGGGTGTTGCTCGGGAGGCCGAGTCGCCCCACCTTCTTCGGCGCCAGCAGATCCTCGCGCGAGGTGGCCCGCAACTGCTCCAGCGCGCGGTCTATCGACGCGGAAGCGGACGCTGCGACGTCACCCAGCGATTCGCCGGGCTCTCCTTCGGCACGCGCTACGCTCTTCTGGGCAGCGGACAGCCTCTCGCCCCGCGCGTAGGTCAGCAGGCGATCGAGCGCCCCGGCGAGGTGGCGCACGTGGAACCCGATCGACGCCGCGCCACCCGGCCGCTGCCAGACGTGGTCGGCCGGCACGGACGCGACCAAACCCTCAATCTCCTCGCGGGCCTGCAGCAGGGAATGCACGGCCGGCATCAGCAGCGGCTCGAAGCCCTCCACGGGGCCGCGGAGCCAGACTTCAGGTTGGGCGTTCATTCGCGGATCATAGTCGACGCTCCAGCGGCGCCGACCGGATTCGTGTCGGCACATGGGGTGCGCCTCGGTGCCGGCAACGCCAGGTCAGCGTCCGCTGTAGATGCCGGGGCCTCGACAGCGGCAGGTTGCATTCGGCGGCCTTTCGGCTACACTCTTGCGGACCGTGGGCTGTCGCCGTTCGCGCACATTCCACGCGGCGCCGCGGGCCTGCGAGGAGAGCCGAGGATGACTGGACGAAGACCGAATGCGAGTGTCCCCGATCGCGCAACGAGTCGGCGGGAGTTCTTCAAGCTGCTGGCGGCCAGCCCGTTCCTGGGCCTGGCCTCGGCGAACCTGCCGGCCAACTGGCAGCGCGCGCTCGCCCACGAGGCGGAGCGGGGCGCAGCCGCCGTCCCGCCGGCGCCGCACTGCGCCGAGTGCGGATCGGAGATCTTGCAGTCGCTCGTGCAGCCTCGGTTCAGCGCCGGCCAGGACCCCGTGCTGCCTCCCCAGAACGCGATCGAGGATCAACTGAAGGGGCAGGTCGTCGAATCGCCGGACGACGCGATCAACGTCTGGGACTTCGAGCGCGCGGCGCACGGCACCAACCTGGCCCAGCACTGGGACTACCTGCACATGGGGGTCGACGACTACGAGACGCGCAGGGCGAACCGGGAGGGATTCCAGCGCCTGATGCTGCGGCCCCGGCGGCTCGGCGGCGAGGCGATGACGGAGATCGACACCTCGGTGGAGCTCTATGGCCGCCGCTGGGCCTCGCCTCTCTTCCTGTGTCCGGTCGCGAGCCTCGAGGCCTATCACACAGAGGGCGAGAGCGGCGCGGCGCGGGCCGCGCGGCCCCGGGACATCCTGCAGATGCAGTCCCACCAGAGCTCGCAGTCGTACGTCGAGATCGCCGAGGCGCGCGGCGAGCCGCACTGGTTCCAGATCTACACGACGCCCGACTGGAACGTGAACAAGCGGGTCATCGACCGCGTCGCCGGCGCCGGCTGCCCCGCCCTGGTGTGGACCATCGACCTGCTGGGCGGCAGCAACCGCGAGCTGCAGCGGCGCACCCTGGCCGGCGAGGGCTATTCGTCGGTCCTCTGCCAGAGCTGCCACCAGCACCACCCGGACTACGTGCGGCCGATGCGGGCGGGCCTGGAAGGACCGGAAGGTCCGCGCTATCCCTACACCTGGGACTACATCAAGCGCCTCAAGGACGCGAGCGACATGAAGCTCATCCTGAAGGGCATCATGACGGCCGAGGGCGCCGAGCAGGCGATCGAGCACGGCGCGGACGGCATCTTCGTGTCCAACCACGGCGGCCGGGCGGTGAACAGCATGTGGTCGTCGATCGACTCGCTGCCCGAGGTCGTCAACGCCGTCCGGGGGCGGGTGCCGGTGTTCATCGACAGCGGCGTGCGCCGCGGCACCGACATCTTCAAGGCGCTGGCGCTGGGCGCCGACGCGGTCGGCATCGGCCGCCCCTACGTGTGGGGTCTCGGCGCCTTCGGCGAGGACGGCGCCGGGAAGGTAATGGACCTGATCCTCGCGGAGCTCCGGATCGCCATGCGGCAGACGCGCACGACGTCAACCGATCAGATCACGTCCCGCTTCGTCATGGAGGGGAAGAACCCCATCATGATGCGCGACAACCAGTTCGGCTTCGGGCTGTAGTCGGTCGGGGCAACGCCCCCGCGAACCCGTCGGCCGGGGCGGCGCTCGCTCGGTCCGGTCGCGCCCCGGCCTCGACTCGGAGGATCTCCAGGATGCAGGTGGCCTTTCGCATACGTTTCCCGGCCCGCTTCGCGACCGCCGTTGCCATGGGTCTCGCACTGCTGGCCGGATCTCCGGCGGCGGCGCAGCAGTCCAACGTCGACTTCACCGTGTCCGGCACATCGACCGTCCGCGGCTGGACCTGCTCGGTGAGCGGGACGGCCGCGGTCGCGCCCGGCTCGTCCGCACCGGCGCCCGGCTTCGCCGATGGGGTGCAGTCGGCGATGCTCACCGTGCCGGTGGCCGACTTCGAGTGCCCCGACGAAACGATGACCGAGCATCTCATGGATGCCATGAAGCCGGCCGAGTTCGCCGAGATCACGTTCCAGCTCGACGGCTACGAGGCCGCAGGCGGCGGCGCCGATGCCAGCGGCGCGCTCACCATCCTGGGCGTCACCAGGCCGGTGAGCTTTCCGATCTCGCTCTTGCCGTCCGGCGCGGGCGTCACGATCGCGGGCGAGGTCGGACTCGACATGACGGAGTACGGCGTGGAGCCGCCGGTCGTCCTGCTCGGTCTGCTGCGCGTCGGGCCGGAGATACGCATCCAGTTCGAGGGGCTCGTCATTCCCTAGGAGTCTGCGCCGTAGAACGGCGTAGACTTTCTAGTCAGGCCCGGTTGGGC
>VXME01000134.1 GCA_009861545.1 Acidobacteriota bacterium
TCAAGACCTCTACCCCCAACACGCGGATTTTTGCCCGGAACCGCTAAACGAAGACTTCGGATCACAGCGTTTTCGCAGTAATTCCCCGTCCCGGTTTCGCGTTTCTCCAGTCTGAGCGCGCCGTCACATCGTCGCTCGGGACGTGAGGATTCATCCACGAGCGCTGGCCGACCGGAATCGCCCGTGATTGGTGCGGCTCGACGGACGTGAAGGGCGGCCCGGTGTCGGTCCGGCACGCCCCATCAAGTGGTGTATTCGGTCTTGCGGCACCCGCACGTGAGATATCATTGATGCAGGTATGGCTCAAGAGAACCTGATAATTCAGCAAGCGGCCGAGCGAGCCGCGGGATCTGCTGATCGGGCTGATAGGGCCGCCGACCACGCCGATCGACGGGCCCGCGACGCAGACCCTATTTCGCGCTGGACGGTCGGGCTCATGCTTGCAACCGCGCTGCTCCTCCTGGGACAGGGGTTCGCGGTGCTGTTGCAGATCGGCGAAGTGCGAAACGAGGTCGCCGAGGTACGGACCGAGGTCGCCGTGGTGCAGGACGAGGTTGCCGCGGTGCAGGACGAGATCGCCGGCATGCGGACGGACATAGCCGCGATTCGTGCGCGGCAGGCCATGCCCGTTCCCCCGCGTCCGCAGTAGACCTTACCGCCAGCGGAAGATCCGGAGGGCCACGCCGAAGCTCGCCACGGCCCACGCCGCGAGGATGAGCAGGTCCGGACCGTTCGCGATCAGCCCGTTCCCGTCCAGCATCACGCCCCGCAGGGCGTCGTTCAGCGCGGTCAACGGCAGTGCCTGAATGAACGGCTGCATCGCGTCCGGGAAGTTCGACGAAGCGAAGAAGACGCCGGAGCAGATCCACATCGGGGCCATGACCACGTTCATGATGCCTGAGACGCCCTCGATGGTCTGCGCGCGGCTGGCCGTGAGCAGGCCGATGCCGCCGAAGGTCATCGCCCCGAGCAGCGAGACGGCGGCGAGGCTGGCCAGCGAGCCCTCGATGGGCACGCCGAACATCAGCCGGGCGAAGCCGACCAAGGCGACCAGCTCGAGCGCGAGCAGCACCAGGCGCGCCGTCACGAGGGCGGCCAGGTACTGGTGGCGCCGCATCGGCGTCGCGATGAGCCGCTTGAGCAGCTTGCGCGTGCGTTGCACCACCAGCGTGAAGCCGATGCCCCACATGCCGGTCCCCATGATGTTCATGCCGAGCAGGCCGGGGATCAGCCAGTCGATGTAGCGGCTGCCGGGGGCGGTGACCGTCTCGTTCCGGCCGGTCCAGACGTCCCTGCGGCCGGCGGCGCGCTGCAGCAGGTCGTCTACCGTCTGCCGGGCCAGCCGGCTCTCCGGCCGCGTCGGGTCGTAGCGGTACGTGGGCGGATCGCCCGGCGCGACCACGACGTGCGCGAGCCCGTCGCGCAGCGCGGCCGCCGTCGCACCGGGAGCGAGGGACACGATCTCGACGCTCTCGTGCGCCGCCAGCGCGTCGAGCAGCTCCGCGGCGCCGGCTCCCTGCTCGACGGCGACCGCCACCGGCGCCTCGGAAGGCGATTGGAAGGCTATCCCGAGCGCGAGGGCCATCAGCAGCGGGAAGATGAAGACCCAGAAGATCATCTCCGGCTCGCGCACCAGCAGGAGCAGCCGGGTGATCGTCATCTCGACGAAGGGATGCCGCGGTTCCGCGGATGCCGGCTCAGTCATCGCGGAGTCGATGTCCCGTCAGCGC
The DNA here is from genome assembly GCA_009861545.1 of Acidobacteriota bacterium. NCBI lineage: Bacteria > Pseudomonadati > Acidobacteriota > Acidobacteriota bacterium. The sequence goes on from VXME01000134.1 coordinate 1,731, forward strand.
CACGAACACGTCCTCGAGGGTGGCGGTGCGCGTGGCCAGCGTCTCGATCTCGACGCCGGCGTCGGCGGCCAGTCCCACGAGCGCCGGCAGCGTGCGGTGCAGTGCGTTCGCCGTGACGGTCCAGGCATCCGGCGCCTCGCCCGCGCGGACCGCGTCGACGCCGGGCAGCGCGGCGAGCCGCTCTTCCAGGCCGGCGGATGCCGGCTCCTCGCCGCGGGCGAACGCGACATCGACGATGTGCGGTGCGCCGATGGAGAGGATCAGCTCGTCGGGACTGCCCTGTGTGACGATCCGGCCCTGATCGACGATGGCGACGCGATCGCACAGCACGTGCGCCTCGTCCATGTAGTGGGTGGTCAGGAGGATGGTGCCTCCCTCGGCGCGATAGCGTTGCAGCAGCGCCCACAACTGCCGGCGCGACTGCGGGTCCAGGCCCGTGGTCGGCTCGTCGAGGAACAGCAGGTCCGGATCGCCGACCAGCGCGCAGCCGACGGCGAGACGCTGCCGCTGGCCGCCCGACAGCTTGCCGACCCAGCTCTTGCGCTTGGCCTCCAGCTCGAGCAGCCCGAGCACGTCGTCGACCGGGCGCCCCCGCGGATAGAAGGACCGGAACAGCCTGAGCGTCTCGAGCACGGACAGCTTCTCGTCCATCTGCGACTCCTGGAGGTGAATCCCGAGCCGCGCCCGCAGCGCATCCTCGTTCCGGCCCCACGCGTGGCCCAGAATCCGTACCCGGCCGGTGTCCGGCGCGAGCAGCCCCTCCAGGATTTCGATGGTCGTGGTCTTTCCGGCGCCGTTCGGTCCCAGCAGCCCGAAGCACTCGCCGCGCCGGACCTCGAGGTCGAGGCCGTCGACCGCCACCACGTCTCCGAAACGCTTCACGACGCCGGCGCAGGAGACGGCCGGCTCGGCGAGCCCCGTCGCCGCTCCCTCTGCGCCGCGCGCCGCGGGGCTCGGAACGCTGCCGGTGTCAGCGAGACTCTCGTTCGCGCCGCCCGCGTTCATCGGTCCAGCGCCGGCGTCGTCGTCGGCTGCTCGCGCCGCCGCGTGCCCTGCTCGTAGGCGTGGCCCAGCTCGAACAGGGTCGCCTCGGTGAACGGCCGGCCGAGCATCTCGATCCCGATCGGGAGCCCGTCGGCCGTCAGCCCGGCCGGCAGGGTCAGCGCAGGGAATCCCGTGGCCGGGCTCAGGAAGCGGTTGTTGCCGCGCGCGTACTGATCCTGGGTGTTCGCGTTGGTGAGGGCGTCGGGCGCGATCACGGTCGTCTGGTGATCGAAGGTCGCGTAGACGAGCGCGTCCAGGTCGTCGTCGGCCATCGCCGCCAGGACGCTCCGCCGCAACCGCTCGCGGGAGTGGAGGATGGGCAGGTACGCGTGGTCGTCGGTCGACTTGCCCACCACGTTGATGAGTCCCCGCGCCCGCCAGGGGGTGACGACGCCCGACAGCAGGATGTCGCGGAGGTTCTTGACCGGCGCGTTCGGATGCTCGGCCAGGTACGCGTTCATCGCCCGTTCGGTCTCGAAGTTGTTGGTGGTGTACACGCGCTGCGCCGTTTCGAGGCCGTCGATGGTGACCGGGTCGACCACGGTGGCGCCGAGCGCCCGCATGTCGTCGAGGGCGCGGTCGATCAGGGCCCGCACCTGCTTGTAGTCCTCGGCGTCGGGATCCGTCTTGGGGTCCATCGATTCGCGGATGACCCCGATGCGGGCTCCCCGCAGGCCGTCGGCGTCGAGGTCGGCGGCGTAGGAGTCGGGCACGTGTCCGGCCGCGTAGGCGGTGACCGGGTCGTTGGCGTCGTAGCCGGCGATGGCGTCGAGCAGGAGCGCCGCATCGCGGACGGTGCGGGTCATCGGTCCGAGCGTGTCGCTGGACGGGTTCGCCGGCATCATCCCGAAGCGGCTGACCAGCGGCAGCGTGGGGCGCAGGCCGACCAGCGCATGGACCGCCGCCGGTCCGCGGATGGATCCGCCGGTGTCCTCGCCGATGCCGACCATGCCGAAGTTGGCGGCGATGCCGGCGCCGGTGCCCCCGGACGAGCCGCTGGGGTTGCGGGTCGGGTCGTAGGCGTTGCGGATGATCCCGAAGGCCGAGCCGACGTAGCGCGAGGCGAACTCGCCCATGTTCGTCTTCGCCAGGATGAGGGCGCCCGCTTCCTTCATGCGCACGACGATGGTGGCGTCGCGGCGCGACACGAATCCCTCGAACAGCGCCGAGCCGTAGGTGGTCGGCAGGTCGCGCGTCTCCACCTGGTCCTTCAGCAGCACCGGGATGCAGTGCAACGGGCCGGTCGGCCCCGACTCGGCGTAGGCCGCGTCCAGGTCGTCGGCCCGGTCCAGCGCGCGCGGGTCGATCGCCTGGATGGCGTTCAGCGCCGGGCCCGCCTGGTCGTAGGCCTCTATCCGGTCGATGTAGCGTTGCACCAGAACCCGGCAGGTCAGCTCGCCCGACGCGAAGGCCGCGTGCACGTCGGCGACCGTCGCCTCGAGGAACTGGAAACCCTGGGCCGCGGCGACACCCGGGACGAGCAGCCAGGCGGCGGCCAACATCGCCATCCACTGCCTCGCGCTTCCGGCGCGCCGGTTGATTCGGTAGCTCGCCGCCGTCCTTCTGCTTCGCCTCACGGTTGTTCCCCTTTCAGCCTCCCGGCTCCGGGGGACTATGTCACGCGCGGCGCACGTTGGAAAGCGCCGCCGGGCGCCGGCGCTGCCCGGTGGGGCCGGAAAACAGCGGATTTTCTTGCCGGATCGTCCTATGATGACCGCAGGACGCGGTGTCCGACGGGATTCACGCGGCGTGTACCCGAAGGTGCGGGGGGACAGCATCATGATCGTCACCGGAAAGGCCCTGCCACGGCGAACCGTACTGCGCGGACTCGGCGCGTCGCTCGCGCTTCCGTTCCTCGACGGGATGGTCCCGGCGCTCGCGGCCCTGCGGAGGACCGCGGCGGCCCCCGTTCCGCGGCTCGGGGTCGTCTACGTCCCGAACGGGATGCGGATGGAGCACTGGATTCCCGCGGCGGCGGGGGGCGATTTCGAGTTTCCCCTCGTCCTGAAGCCGCTCGAGCCGTTGCGCCGCCACGTGCAGGTGCTGTCCGGGATGCACGGCGTCGCCAGCGCCGGCCCGCACCCGCGGGCGTCCACCCGTTTCCTGACCGGCGTTCCGGCCAAGCCGGAGAACGGCGCCGACGTGCTGGCCGGCATCTCGATGGACCAGATCGCCGGGCGCGTTCTGGGGCGGCAGACGCAGCTCGCCACGCTGGAGCTGGCCATCGACGGCCGCGATTTCTCCGGCTCGTGCGGCAACGGGTTCAGTTGCGCCTACACCAACACCATTGCCTGGGCCGACGAGACCACGCCGCTGCCGATGGAGAACGATCCCGGCATCGTGTTCGAGAGGCTGTTCGGCGACAGCGGCAGCACCGACCCGGCGGTCCGCCGGGCGCGGCTGGGTAAGGACGCCAGCCTGCTCGACTCGGTCAACGAGCGCGCGCACGATCTGGCCCGCGAGCTCGGTCCGGGCGACCGCCGCAAGCTGGACCAGTATCTCGACGCGGTGCGCGACGTCGAGCGGCGCATCCAGCGGACCGCCGCGCAGTCCGCCCGCGAGTTTCCCACGGTCGATCGGCCGGAGGGCGTTCCCGGCACCTTCGGCGAGCACGCCCGCCTGATGTTCGACCTGCTCGCCCTGGCCTGGGAGACCGACCTGACCCGGGTCGCCACCTTCATGCTGGGCCGCGAGCTGACCGGCCGCACCTACGCCGAGATCGGCGTGGCCGACGCGCACCACCCGATCTCGCACCACCAGCGGGATCCGGAGAAGCTGGCCAAGCTGACCAAGATCAACCAGTACCACGTCGACGTCTTCTCGCGCTTCCTGGAACGGCTGCGCACGACGCCGGACGGCGACGGCTCGCTGCTCGACCACGCGATGATCGTCTACGGCGCGGGAATGGCCGACAGCAACGCCCACGCCTCGGACGACCTGCCGGTCCTGCTGGCGGGGGGCGCCGCCGGTACGGGCGGGCGGCACGTCCGGTATTCGCCCGACACCCCGCTGGCGAACCTGCACCTGACGCTGCTCGACAAGCTGGGCGTGCCGGTGGATTCATTGGGCCACGCAACGGGGCTGCTGCCGCTGGGCGGGTGAGATGCCCCGCGGACGTCTCGTTGGCGGCAACGCTCCGCGAGCGTGCTTATTCACGGAGTGGTGAAGGTCATATCACGGAGAGCTCGACGGCGTCGGTCTCGGGCGGCAGACGACGACGTGTTCCGCTCGAATCTGCCGGCGGAACGAATTCGGCACGTCGTTCCAGACGAAGAGGTCGACTCTGAAGGGCAGGTTGCTTTCCTCGAGCGCTTCCCGCAAGTCGCCGACCCGGGCGCGTTGGTCGGGTGTCGAGAACACGACGAGGTCGAGATCGGATTTCGGATTGGAAGTACGCTTCGCACGAGAGCCGTAGGCCCAGGCCTCCGTGTCCGGCAGATGTCGTTGGAGCAATGCCAGCAAGGTTCTCCACTGGCTGGCGGTGATGTCGATGTCCCGCGCTAGTCCCATGCTGCTCCACTCATCTTCCGGTAGAGGCCGATGGCATCGGCGATGAAGTCCGGCATCAGCGCAAGACACGCCTTCGCTTTCTCGCCGTCGTAGTCGTGTGACGTGTCGATGCGGGCCTCGGCGTACTGCAGCCACCGCTCCAGCGGCGAGTCGAACAGGTCGTTCTCGTGGGCCAGCCTGAAGATCGGCCTCGGGCTGTTCGGCATATCGGGAAGGCCCAGTCCCTCGGACAGATAGCGCTTCAACACTTTCCAGAGGCAGTCGTAACAGGTCTCGAACCGCTGGATCACCGATTCGGCGATGGCCTCGCGGATCAGCTCCGGTCGCGAATCGTCCGACCGCCGATGGTTGTCGTGCTGCTCCTGCAGCCGCTTCAGGGACAGGTGGAACTTGCCGTAATCGATCATTGACATCGAGCCATTGGCCCGCCTTCAGCCCGCAATGCGCGTCTGTGTCCAGGGGTTGACGGTCGCGGCGCCCGTGTTCCGGAAATCGCGTTCGTTGCGTGTGACGATACGCAGCCCGTGGCTAACGGCCGTGCCGGCGATCATGGCGTCCGGCAAATGGTCGTCGAGCGGCTCGCCGCGGCGTCGCTTCGTCTCCAGGATCAGCGCGCAGGCCCGGGCGTCGGCGGCTGTCCAGTCGAATATCCGCTCTTCGAACAGATCGTCGACGATGCCCTGAAAGCGCTCTGTGAGATCGTCCCGCCGCCGGCCGGGATCGAGACGCCCGATGCCGTCGACGACCTCCCAGACGGTGACGGCGGAAAAGCCGATCCCCTCGGCCGCAATCCCGTCGAGAAACCGGGCGACCTTCGGTTCCGGAGCCGGCCGCATCATCTCGGAGACGACGTTCGCATCGAGAATCCAGGCCGTGCACGCCCTCATCTCTCGTCGTCCTCGGAAAACGTGACCGGCCGGTAGCCATATGACCTGGGCAAGGGCAACTCGATGCCGTGCTCCGCTCCGAAATACCTCCGGAACGCCGCGGACGGTTTCTGGTGGCCTTCGGACGTCTTCCGCTTCTCGTGGATCAGACGGCGGACGTACTCTTCCATCGATACGCCGTGATGTTCGGCTTCGCGCCGGACCCAGGACTTGTCGCCAGGGTCGATGTCGCGGACAGTGATGACGGAGTTCCGCTTCATGCTCCCTCCCCTGTCGCACTTGGCCTCAGCGCAGCAACGGAACATGCTAGCGCGAGTTGCTGTCGTGGCGTTCTGAGCCATTTTCCCACTGGCGGGGCAGGACGTTCCGAGATCGATGCCGTCTCGCCGACGAGCAGCTTGAGGGCCGGTCGGAACGTCTCGGAGAACGCCGCCGTGCCGGGGAGCGCGTCGGGCGGCCGCGCGGTTCGGGTGCGCCGCCGCGTCGTCACGCTGCTTCCCGCCCTCGACGAGTCAATCCGCCTTCTCCAGCCATCGGTCAGGTCCGCCGGTACTCCACCAGCGCGGACCGTCCGACGATGTCGACGATGCGCACGAGCGCCTCGACGCCGTTGGCGTCGGTCAGGTGCATATCCTCACCCGGCAGAAAATGGACCGGCTGTTGCCGTCCCTGGTTGATGGCGATGTCGGATGCGTAGAGGTGCGTCCGGTCGTACGCGTCGCGCACGGGATTCAACCTTCCCTTCAGTCCCGGTACGCTGCCGGTCGCTTCCGGAAAGATGACGGCGCCGCCAGCCGGCAGAGCCTCGAGTTCGACCGCCAGAGCCCCGTCCGCCGGACGCCAGTCACGTGTCACCCCGGCGGCATGACCCGGAGCCGCCGCGAACACGGTCACGGGGTGGTGTGTCGTGTGCAGATGGATTGCGGCTTCTCCGTTTTCGTCCGTCGTCGCCTGCTTCCACGTCCGGTTCGGGAACAGGACCAGCAGGTCGGCGCCCGGACGGGGAGTCCCGGCGGACCGGACGGTGACGATCGCGCGGGCGGCGCTGCAGACTTCAGCATCCCCGATCAGACGATACTCCGGCAGCGTCCCGCAGAGGGCGTACGTCTCACGTTTGATGATCGGGACGCCGTCGCCGCGGCGCTCCATGAAGTACTGGCGTTCCTCCGAGCCGGGGATGCCGTCCACGGGCAGTCGTCCCAACGCGGAGGCCAGCGCTTCGTTGCGGGTCGCCTGGCGACTTGCCATGCTGTCCACGGTCAGGCTGTTCGGCAATGCTCCGGGAGATTGAATCTCCAACCGGTCCGCGAACATCGACAACCGGATGCGGCTTCCACGCACGGCATAGTCTCGATGCGCGACGGCATTGACCAGGGCTTCGAACAACGCCTTGTCGCTGTACTGGGGTTGATCCACGCGCGCCGGCGTCTTGCGGGCGGACACCTGCATGTTCCGTACGGCGAATGCCACGGCATCGGCCACCTGTCGATCGAGGGGCCCGGTAATCTCCTGGGCGTCGACCTGCCCGGAGGCCCGGTCCGTTCCCCGGTATCGGGTGGCCGTGATGCAGGCGCAGGGCAGCAATTTCTCCGGACTCCGAGTGCACAACAGCACGCCGGCGACGGTGGCGCGCATCGTCTCTGCGTCGTCCCGCGCCAGCAGTGCGTGCTTCTCGAGAGCGGTTTCCGGGTTCACGGCGCCGGCCGCGCTCACCAGGGGCTTCCAGAGCTCGTCGTCCAGCGTTCCGAATCCGGTACCCGGTACCACCTGTCTGTCGAACCAGACGAAGCGCGCCTGGCCGCGCTGCTGGGCGAGGCGCATCCGCTCGTCGCCGGACATGGGCCGTTTGGCGCTGCCGACGCGCCGGAAACTGCCGCCCGGGCTGTCGTGCTGCGCGGTTCCCCTGGCTACGTCGACGGCCAGCAACCGCCTGCCGTCCAGTTCGTGGCGCGTGATGACCACGTCCATGAGTGAGGGCTTGATCGAGTCGGCGCACAACTCGACGATCATTCCTTCCAGCGCATCCATCTGACTTCGGGACGTGCCGTGTACGCTGCCTTCGTCGGTGACGCCGCACAGCAGCACGCCGCCGCCGGCATTCGCGAAGGCGGCGATTTCATCCGCGAGATCATCCCGCTTCGGGCTGATCGGTCGATCACCCTGGAAGGCGATTGCCTTGAACTCCCAATAGCTGTCCTCGCCGAGTCGCAGTCGGCGCGCGATGTCCGCCTCACCGAGAGTCATCCGTTCCGTATTATGTCGCGGCGACATCACGCCTCCAGCCATTTCCCGACCGGCGTCGACAGGAACGTTTCGACGTCGATACCGTCCCCGCCGACCAGCAGCTTGCGGGTCGGCCGGAACGCCGCCGAGAACGCGGCCATGCCGGGCAGCGTCTCGGGCGCGCGCCCGCTCTTGACCTCGATGGCGACCAGCGTCCGGCCGGCGCTCACGACGAAATCGACCTCGCGGTTGCGATCGCGCCAGTAGTGGACGTCGCAGCAATCCATCGCCGCGGCGTTGGCCAGGTGTGCCCCGACTGCCGACTCGACCAGGCGGCCCCAGAACATGCGATCCGCACGTGCCTGCGCGAGAGTGATTCCCGCGTGCGCCGTGATCATCGCCGTGTTGAGGACCTGCAGCTTGGGGCTCGACGCCCGCCGCCTTGCGCCGACGCCGGCATACTTCTGGAGACCGGTGACCAAGCCGGCGCCGGCGAGCAGATCGAGGTAGTGGGCCAGGGTGGTCGTGTTGCCGGCGTCCTGGAGCTGGCCGAGCATCTTCGTGTAGGAGAGGATCTGCCCGGAGTGGGCGCATCCCAGCTCCAGCAGCCGGCGGAGCAACGCCGGCTTGTCGACGCGGGAGAGGAGCAGCACGTCGCGCGAGAGGATGGGCTCGATGAGCGAGTCGCGGACGTATCGCATCCAGCGGCGCGGTTGCCGGATGAGCGGCGCCGCGCCGGGATAGCCGCCGTAGAAGAGGTACTGCTCCAGTGACCAGCCGAACGCCTCGCGCATCTCGGCAAGGCTCCAGTGCGGCAGGCGGAGCATCTCGAAACGGCCCGCGAGGCTTTCCCCGAGACCACGTTGGACGAGCAGGGGGGCGGACCCGAGCAGTACGACTTTCAACCGCCGACCATTGCGGGTGTCCGCGTCCCACAGGTGCTTGACCGCTTTGGACCAGTGGTTGATCTTCTGTACCTCGTCGAGCACGAGGAGCGCGCCGTTCGCGTCCGCCGCGTCGGCCAGGGTCCGCGCGGCCTCCCACTGCTGCTGGATCCAATGGCTGTCGCGGAGGGTCGGCTCGTCCGCACTGACGTGGCGGGTCGGCAGACCCGACTGTTTCGCCGCCTGTCCTGCCAGCGTCGTCTTGCCGACCTGCCGCGAGCCGGCGAGCACCTGGATAAAACGGCGCGGCTCGCGCAGGCGTCGGACCAGCTCGCCGGTCTGGGCTCGCGAGTACGGCGACGGATTACTCAACGTAGGACGTACTTTTGCTCAATATACTGAGTAAATTCAAGGGTGTTGAAACGAAACCGGTCCACGGCCCGGTGGTTTCGCCCGGAGTTGAAGCCGGCTCCCGCGTTTCGGTCGGGAGCCGGTCTTGCAGGTTCAGTCCGCCTGCAGCAGGTCGTAGTACTCCAGCGCCGCGCCCAACACCATGGCGCCGCCGCGGTCGTCCGCGCCGTTGACGGCGGGCCGGTCGAGGTAGTGCCGCCGCGTCGGACCCGCCCCGGTGCTGAAGCAGACGTCGACCAGCGTGCCGTCGTTGCCGACGTGGGCGAGCAGGGCGCGCCAGGCGCGGTCCACGGCGGGCCGGTAGGAGTCGTCGAGCCAGCCGAGGCGGATGCCCCGCGCCATCGCGGTCAGGGTCATCGCGGTGACGCTGGTCTCGCGGTAGCTGCCGGGCACGTCGACGATCTGCCGCCACATGCCGTCCGGCGCCTGCTGGGAAAGCACCCCGGCGAGGTGCCGGCGGTGGATGTTCAGCACTGCTTCCCGCTCCGGATGATCCGCCGGGAGGACCGTGAGCAACTCGGCCAGGCCGAGGGCGCCGAAGCCGTTGCCGCGGCCCCAGGCGGTCGGGGCGTCCGCGTCGTGGTGAAACAGGCCGTTCGGCTGCTGCAGGCGGGCCGCGGTGGTCGTCACCAGGCGAACGGCCGCGGCGAGACCTTCCGGATCGCCCGCGCGGACCGCGGCGATGGTGCCCAGGAAGAAGTCGTCGCTCCAACCGGACGCGCGCTCGGGCCGTCCCGGCGCGATCTCGGCCGCACCCAGCGCGACGCCCTCGGCCGCCAACCGGGCCGCCGTCTCACCGTCGCCGCCGGGCAGCCCGGTCAGGTGGCTGAAGATCATCGTTCCAGCCAGCGCGGCGAAGGAGATCCGGTTGCCGAACAGCGGCTGGCCGCCGGACAGCCATGGACGGACCTCCTCCAGCACCTTGTCGCGCAGGGAGGTATCGTCGTCCATCTCCGCGACCCGCAAGGTATGTACCCAGGCGAGCGCCGGGATGTAGCTGATGCTGGGGGTGCCCGGGTATCGTCGGGCCATCAGCCGCGCCACGGTGAGCGGGTCGCGCGCCATCCGGCGGTTCAGGACGTTGCGCAGCGGCGATTGCCGGTCCCTCGCGCGGGCCAGGACCGCGCGCATGACGGCGGCGCCGTCGGCGGCCCCGGCGGTCGCCAGGAGTGTGTCGACGGGCCCCAGGCCGGTGTGGTTCGCCGGGTCTGCGAGCGCCGCGGCCAGTGAACCCGCAGGCCGATCCTCGGGATTGGGACCGCCGCCGGCGCGTAGGCTCGACTCCTCTCCGGCGCGGGCCTCGGTGGCGAGGTCGGGCGTCTGTTGGGCGACCCGGCGCCAGACGTAACGGCTCACCGCGTCGTCCCCGGCGCGGACGTCTACGACGAGATCGGGCGTCTGGTAGGCGACCCAGCGCCAGACGTAACGGCTCTCCGGCCGCTCGGGGTCGTCGAAGAAACCGTCGACCGGTGGGAACGTGGCGGGCGGTCCCGTCGCGTCCGCGCCGGGCAGGGCGAGCGGTAGCGCGCTCACCAGCCACCGGGCACGCTCCGCTTCGGGCGCCTCCGTCTTGAACCAGCGCACCGCGTCGAGGACGATGCGGGCCGCCTCCGCGTTGCCGTCGAGACCGCCGACGAGCACGAGGCGGCGCTCGGGGCGCGACGCGTCGAACGGCGCGCCGTTCTCGAGGGTGAGCAGCGGCACGTCGTCCCGCGTCATGCCGGCGCCGCTCACGATCCGGGGTTCGCCAGCCTCTGCGGCGACGGCGTCGAGCGCCGCCGCCAGGGCAGCCGGATCCGCGAGCGAGGCCTGGGCGTGTGCACCCGCGGCTCCGGTGAGGGCGAGCCCGAACGCGGCCATGCCGAGCACGGCGCGGCATACGACGAGCTGAATGGGTTCCCGGCCTGCGCCGAACGGAATCAGGCTTCGTCCTCGACGCACGCTTCGGCGTCTGCCGACGACGGTCCGGATCGCATCGGCGAGCCGGCGCCGGATGCCGGGCAGGGGCTGCGAAGACTGGTGTGTCACGTCCTACCTTCAATCCATGGAGAGCGCCGCCACGCCGCCGTCGAGGGCGTGCAGAGCGCGGACCTCGTCGTCGGTCAACGGGCGGTCGAAGAGCGACAGCTCGTCGAACAGCCCCACGTAGTTCACGCCGAGCCGGATCGCGCCGCGCTCGACGTCCCAGGTGAACGGCTCGTCGACGTCGTCCGCTCCGCCGGGCACCCGCTCGCCGTCCAGATACAGGGTGGCGGCGCCGCCCGGCTGGCCGAGGCCCGCGTACGTGATCGCCACGTGCGTCCAGCGGTCGCCCGCGAACGGCGGCTCGTCGACCACCGCAAGCCGGTCGGTGAAGGCGGGATTGTCGTTCGGTCCGAGTCCGTCCGGGTTCCACACGTCCAGGTCGCCGAACACGCCGAGTCGGAACTGGCGGGGGTTCTCGGCCGTGAAGTCGACCCAGATCGCGGCGTCGTTGTACGCGGCGTCGGTGATCTGGATCGGGTCGCAGAAGCCCGGCTCGAGGTCGGTGGCGGGGTCCAGGCTCAGCCAGAACGAGACGGTCCCGCTCCAGCCGTCCGGCGAGTAGCCGATGTTCCCCTCCGCCCGGTAGAAGATGGCGTGCTGGTTGCGCTCGGTGAAGCGCAGCGCGTGCCCGAAGCGCCCCGCTCCCTCGGCGAGCATCACCGCCGGGTTCCCGAGTCCCGGCTCCGCCTGGTCCTGCTCGTCGTACGACGGCGCCGTGTAGAGCACCGGATCGGCGGCTGCCCGATCCGCATCGAGGCCGTTGTCGAACGAGGCGTGGAACGTGAGGGCGTCGGCGAGCGCCCCGGCGCTGCCGGTGGGTCCCTCCGACGGCGCCTCGGAGACTACCGACTCGGGCGCGCCGCCTCCGCCGCACCCGGCGAGACAGAGCACCAGCAGCCACGCCGTCCGTGACCCGAACGTCGCTCGTCGCATCGTCATTCTCCCGTCAGCCAGAACATGCAGCCGGGCCCGGAATCGGTCCCGGTCTCGAACTCGTCGACCACCGCCTGCATCTGTACACGCACGGGTCGCTTCCTTTCCTCGACGCGTTCTCGACACCTCGTTACGCTGTCGTCGACTCCTCGACGCGGTCGGCCATACCCGGTGAGCCGCAGACACGACGGTCGGTCTGCACGTATCCTACCGCCGTACGATCGGATCCCGAGGGTGTTGTCGTCCGGATTCGGATGCCGGCCGGAGAGGGAATGGAGGAGTGGAGACGATGACCAGACTGGAGACAGCCCTTTGCCTTGCCGTCGTCGCGGGTTTCACCGTGGCTTGCGGTGCACCGGAACCGGCCGCCGAGGCGCCGGCCGAGGCACCCGCGCCGGACACCGGCGCCGGCACCATCCTGCGTGTCGATCCCCGCTTCGACGAGCTCGTGCCGGGCGACGCACGCATCGAGAAGCTCGCCGACGGCTACGTCTTCACCGAGGGCCCGGTCTGGGACCGTGCCGGGGCGCGGCTGCTCTTTTCCGACGTGCGCGGGAACGGTGTGTACCAGTGGTCCGAGGCCGACGGGGCGAACCCCTTCATCGAGCCGGTGTTCGAGGGCGACCGCACCGGTCTGCGCTCGGTCAGCTCCAACGGGCTGACGCTGGACGCCGAAGGCCGCCTCGTGATGTGCGAGCACGGCAACCGGCTCATCTCGCGCGTGGAGGCGGACGGCACGCGGACGACCCTGGTGGACAGCTACGAGGGCCGCCGGTTGAACAGCCCGAACGACGCAGCCTACTCGTCGGACGGCTGGCTCTACTTCACCGATCCGGGCTCGGCGCTGGAGGGCCGCGACGAGTCGCCGCTGCGGGAGCACGACTTCAACGGCATCTATCGCCTGAGCCCGGACGGCGAGCTGGAGCTGCTGTACCGGGATCAGTCGCGTCCGAACGGCATCGCGCTGTCGCCGGACGAGTCCGTGCTCTACGTCGCCAACTCCGATCCCGAGCAGAAGGTCTGGATGGCCTACGACCTGGGCGAGGAGGGAGTCTCCAATCCGCGGGTCTTCTTCGACGTGAACGACCAGACCGCCGAGGGCGCCGCGGACGGCCTGAAGGTGGACAATGCCGGCAACCTGTTCGCCACCGGTCCCGCCGGGTGTGGGTAATCGCCCCGGACGGGACGCACCTGGGGAGCATCATGCCGGACGAGGTGCCCGCCAACGTGGCCTGGGGCGACGATGGCAGCACCCTCTACATGACAGCGCGCACGGGGCTCTACCGGATCCGGTTGACGACGGCGGGCGCGATCCCGGGACCGTAGGCACCGCAGAGAATCCTCTGCGCCGGAGGGAGCGATAAGGCACCGGGTTGCAGAGGGCGGGCCCGTCCGACCCCGTGCCGCCCGGAAGATTGCGGAAGCAGGATCAGATGCCGACCGGGAAGCCATGGGACGACTACCTCGAGAGCGTGCGGCGGTATCTCGCCACCGGCAAGCTCGACCGCGACGAGATCGACTACAAGATCGAGATTGGGAGGAAGCTGGAAGCTGCTCGCCGTGCGCTCCTGGCCGGTGATGACGGGTGGTTCGATCTCCTCAAGCCGGCACTGTCGGGGAAAGGCCACCCGATGGACTGGAGGGATGCCGACCATCTCAAGAAGTGGCTGAACAACGACCGGGAGGCAGGGCGCGAGGCGCTCGGGGCAATCTGGTCCGACGAGGACTTGAAGCCGGGCGACATTCGTGCGTTCTCGAAGCGATTTCCCTCGAACGCCGGGCCAGGAACGGCACGAATCCGCCTGAGGACCATCTCCGTGCTGCTCATCGGCTGTCCGGCGACTAGCGGGTGTACCTGGACGAGGCGGGCCGCGTCGGCCTCAAGCCCGACCTCTCCTGGTGGGACGACCAGGTCTGCACCTTCGCGGGCGATGTGAAGTACAAGCGGAAGTAAGGACGAGCGGGCGCCGAACGCGGACCTGTACCAGATGCTGGCGTATGCCACCGCGCTGGACCTGCCCGGCGGGCTTCTGATCTATGCGGAGGGAGACCCCGAAGGCGGTGCCCTGTCGTATCAGGTCCGCCATGCAGGGAAGTACCTCCACGTCGCGACGCTCGATCTCGCCGGTCCGATCGCCCGCCTGAAAGGCGAAATCCGCGTCCTGGCGGCGCGGGTGCGGGGGCTCCGCCGGACCGCGCTCGATCGACGGCGGGAGCGTAGCGCGCATAGCGCGCATTCGGATTGCGGACGTGAACTGACGTGAACCACGATGCCGTCGTGTGCTACGGTATTTTCAGATGGTCAACTCGGCGATCCACATGCACGAGCATCGAGACGACTGGGCGAAAGTGAAGGCGGCGCTTGCGAATCCCAACTGGGACTTCAGGACCGTTGACGGCATCGCGAGGGAAACCAGCCTGCCCCGGGAGCACGTGCAGCGGCTGATTCGCAGGCATGAAGCCGAGGTCCGCATGACTCTCACGCGGGACTCGCGCGTGGGGACAAGGCGGGTCGCCTACACGCTGAGAGACCGACCGACGAAGCTACGCGAGTTCGTCGACAGCATCCTGACCTTCGCCAGTCAGTAGTGTGGATATGCCGCTCTGGGTGTGGGGGCTTGCGGGGGGCGCTGCGGTCGAGCTGCTTCGCTGGTACCGCATCCGGGAACAGCTACACCTCGGTGCTCCGGACTGGGCGAAGAGCCCGCTGTACTGGCTGGTCACCATTGGCATGGTCGCGGCCGGCGGTTGCCTGGTTGTGATGTACCAGGAAACCGACGCTCGATTGAATTCCGTTCTGGCGTTCAACATCGGTGCCTCGGCACCGTTGATCATTTCGACCATATCGAGTCAAGTGCCACCACTCGCTCGCGTCGACTCCTGACCACCGGCGTCAAGGGAGCGGTCCATCCAGCCGCGCAGCCACAGCTTCGAGCGACTGCGGCGCGCACCGCCCTTCAGCGCACGCGGGGAGCCGCACCGTGGAACCGGGGGGGGGGGGGGGGGGGGGGGGGGCCCGCCCCCGGGGGGGGGGGGGGGGGGGGGGGGGGGGGGGGGGGGGGGGGGGGGGG